>CALCSA010000029.1 GCA_937894185.1 uncultured Clostridia bacterium
GATGGTCCAGCGGGGAATGACCCCGCAAGAACTGCTGGAGGAGCTTTCCCGCCGCCATGTGGTGGACCGCAAGGCCAAACAGGAAACCATGGGAGGAGAGCAGCCTTGAACAACATATTATCCAACCTTCACTCCCATTCGGCTTACAGCGATGGGGAAAACACTCTAGAGGAAATCATTCAGGCGGCTATTGATTTTGGGCTGGAAAGCATTGGGATTTCCGATCATGCTTATGCTTCCTACGATCTGGCCTGCTGCATTCCCCAAGAGAAGATGGAACCCTATCACCGGGAACTGAACGCTCTCAAAGAGCAGTATCGGGACAGGATTCCGGTGTATGCCGGCGTAGAGGTAGACGCCTTCCATCTCTACGACAAAGGGGACTGGGATTATGTCATCGGCTCGGTTCACTACGTTAAAGGGCGCAGCGGCTATCATACCATCGAAGCCACACCCCCGCAGTTTGAACGGGCTGTGGAGGAGTTGGGCAGCTACCGGGCGGTGGCGGAGGCCTACGGTGAAGCTCTGGTCAAGCTGGCTCTGGAGTATCGCCCCCATATTCTGGGCCACTTGGACATCCTCACCCGGCTGGCGCGTCAAGGCCAAATCCCACTGGATACACAGGCTTCCTGGTATCGGGAGATGTGGGTAGAAATCATCCGCAGCATTGCTCAAAGTGGCTGTCTGGTAGAGGTGAATACCTCCGCCATCTACCGGGGGCAGTCCCCGGAACCCTTTCCCTCGGTGGGAATCCTTAAAATGCTAAAGGAGCGAAAGGTTCAGCTGGTCCTTAACTCTGACGCTCACCAAAAGAAAAATCTGATCGCGGCCTTTTCCCAAGCCGGTGAGCTGCTCCAGGAAGTGGGCTACACCAGCGTCAAGGTGCTGCGGCCTCAGGGTTTTGTGGATGTGGCCCTGTAGCAGGGAATAAATAAGCTGCCCAAAGGGGAAAATAACTCCAAAAGGCAGGAGTTGATTGGAATGGCCAAGGCCGGTATGCGCCGACCCGATCCCAAAGAGCCCCATGGCACCGAGAGCAATAAGAAGCAGCGCTTTCCCAAGAATGATGCGCCGCCGGTGCCCGAGCTTCAGGGGAAGGAAAAGTCGGGCAAGAAAAAAGCGGATCAGTAATCTTGAACCGAGAAGGCGGTGCTCTGTGGCCGCCTTACCCTAGCGCAAAGCCCTGTCCCCCCAAAAGGGACAGGGCTTTGTTGTGGAAATATAAACGGCCTTTCTAGATATGGAACCGCTTCTTCAGTTCAATTTTGGTGGCATTATCGGCAAAGATAAACAGGCTCACCAAAGAAAGCCCGGCGTAGAGGGCAGAGGCCATAGCGGGCCAGCTGACCCGCACCAGTCCCACGGCCAACAATAGCAGGGGGACAAATCCCAACAGGGCAATCAAAATGAAGTAGAGGATGAACTCCCGCACTTTGACTCTTTTGACGATGCTGATGACGGTGATGGTCAAGGTGGCGGTGGAAAACAAAAAGGGCAGAACATAGTCGTAAGCCCAAGTATCGTTGTGGCCGGTAATCAGGTCCACCACCACCACCAGAGCCGCCAGCAGAAAGGCCTGTGCCATCACCTTAAAGCCCACCGAATGCCTTCGGCGCAAGGCAATGGGAACGGCAAGCCACATGTAAAAGATGTTGGCGATCACAATGAAAGACCAGAGGAAGGTGTGTCTTGCCAACAGGTTGATGGTCAGGCAGGTGGCTCCCGCCGTGAGGGAAAGCATCAGCAAAATGCGAAGAATCAGATTATACCGCCGGGCCGCTCCCTGATAATCGGGGTAGCTTTCCTCCTCGGGAGCATCGTTGTAGGCGGCCAGAGTGTGAAAACACAGGGGGCAGTGCTCCAAGGGGTTGTCCACCAGAACCTTGCAGGCTTCACAGTATCTCATCGTCGTAGCCTCCGTTGCAGGTAATCACTACCTCCACTCCCTGTTCCGCCAGAAAACGCAAAAACCAGGCCTGTGCTCCGGTTTCGGCAATGGCGGAAGAAAAGCTCAAGGTCAACTGGTCCTGAAAGGAGCAGAGGGCCAGCTTGAGCCTGTGGTGGGAGGTGGGGTTAAGCAGGCAGGTAAACCGGTCAATATAAGGAGCAAAGCATTCGGGCATGGAAACTTGGCCCAGATTAGACAGAGCACAGGTGGTGCAGGCCTCTGCCTTGCGATAGGCGGCCCGCAGCACTACATTTTTTAGAACCAGTGGAGTAAACCGGGCGGCGGGATGCTTCTGCACTCCCATGGTGTAGTTGATTCGCTGGGCCAAAGCATCCGACTGGGTGTGGTCCTTTAGCTGCCGGCTGACACTTTCCAGCACGGCGTCCAGAGTGTTTTCCTCCGGCTGCTGGGAAAACTGATAGCCCACTCCCACCACACTGAAGAAGTTGCGGGCGGAGCGGGAGGTAAAGTGGCCCCGCAAATCCACCGGAACAGTGAGAGCCACGGTTTTGCCCAAGGCCCGGCGGGGCATCAGCTCGTGATAGATGCTCAGAAGCATCAAAGCCGCCAGATAGGCGGTGAGGGTAGCTCCTTTTCCCTTGGCCAAAGCAAGCAAAGCCTTGGTGGAAACCCGGGCTTCGATCACCTTAATGGTTCCGACAGGAAGCATAGTCCCGTTAATGGTATAGGCTTTTTGCTTAAAGAGGCTGTCCTTTTGCTGGGGAGTGTAGTACCGCTCAAAGCTGTCTTCGGCCTTTTGCTGAGGGGTGCTTCCTCCCGGTGGGGCCGGCAGGGGGGAGGGCAGGGATTTGCGATGGGCCAGCACCAGATAGTGGTAGACGATGGCCTTGAGATATTCCAAAGCTCCACCGCCGTCGGAAATGGCGTGAAACACCTCTAAATTGATCCGCTTGCGGTAATAGGTCACCCGAAAGAGCAGCCCCTT
>CALCSA010000030.1 GCA_937894185.1 uncultured Clostridia bacterium
CCGATGCCATTGCGGCCTGCGACCAAATCACCGCCATCGATTTTGCCAAGTACGAGCTGTTCAACGTGGCGGAAAGCAGCGAATCCGCCTTGAGCAAAAAGGGGATCTTGGATGTTGGGGAGCGGGAGAGCGAGCCCCGCCGCTGCTTGGAATGTGCCACCGTCTGCGAGCTTTGCGTAGATGTTTGCCCCAACCGGGCCAACGTGGCCATCAAGGTTCCGGGCCTTGTGCAGGAACAGATTCTGCACATCGACGGCATGTGCAACGAGTGCGGCAACTGCGAGACCTTCTGCCCCTATCAGAGCGCTCCTTACCGGGATAAGTTCACCCTTTACTGGAGCGAGGGCGACTTTGAGGACAGCGAGAACAACGGCTTTTTGCTGGAGGGAGAGGGCCTGCGTCTGCGGCTTAACGGCAAGGTGACCAACTGCTCCCCGGACGATCCGGAAATCCCCAGAGACCTGCGGGCCATCATCGAGACCGCACGGGAAAGCTGCAGCTATTTGTTTGCAGGTTCCAAGTAATCATATTATGCGGAAGAAGGGGGCAATTGTCGCCCCCTTTTCCCGACGATAGATCCAAGCACCCAGCGATTTTTGACAGGAGGCGGCTGTATGGCAATGCTGATCAAAAACGGAACCCTTGTCACGGGGGAGACATCTTACCAAGGGGATATCCTGGTGGAGGATGGGAAGATTGCCGCCATTGGCGAGCACCTTTCCCCCCCGGATGGGGAAGTGTACGATGCCTCCGGCTGCAAAGTTTTTGCCGGGTTTATCGACGCCCATACCCATCTGGATATGGAGACCGACGTCACCGTCACCGCCGACAACTTTGCCAGCGGAACCCGGGCGGCTCTGGCGGGGGGGACCACCACCATCGTGGACTTTGCCACCCAAACCCGGGGCAAAACTCTGGGGGAGGGCCTTGCCCAGTGGCATCAAAAGGCTCGGAACAACGCCTATTGCGACTATGGCTTCCACATGGCGGTCACCGGCTGGAATGACGATGTCGCCGCCGAAATTGACGAGATGGCGGCTCAGGGAATCACCTCCTTCAAGGTGTATATGGCCTACGAGAGCCTGCGCCTTTCCGACGGGGAAATTTACGCCCTGATGCGCCGGGTGAAGGAGATCGGGGGGATTGTCTCCTGCCACTGCGAAAACGGAGATCTGGTCAATGCTCTGATCGCCCGCCACCGGAAGGAGGGCAAGCTTTCCCCAGCGTGGCACCCTCACACCCGCCCCGGCTATCTGGAAGGGGAGGCGGTGGAGCGGTTCTGCGCCATTGCCCGGGCGGCGGAGGTCCCCGCCTATATCGTTCACCTCAGTACCCGGGAAGGGCTGGAGGCCGCCCGCCGGGCCCGGGAGGCAGGCCAGACGGTGGTGCTGGAATCCTGCCCCCAGTATCTGGCCATGGACGACAGCCGCTACCTTCTCCCCGGCTTTGAAAGCGCCAAGTACGTCTGCTCTCCCCCTTTGCGAAGCAAGGAGGATCAGGACGCCCTGTGGGAGGCTCTTGCCGCTGGAGAGATCGAGGTTCTGGCAACCGACCACTGCTCCTTCCACTTTAAGGGGCAGAAGGAGATGGGTCGGGAGGATTTTTCCAAAATTCCCAACGGAATGCCCGGCATTGAGCATCG
>CALCSA010000031.1 GCA_937894185.1 uncultured Clostridia bacterium
CACCGCCTTGGTATGTTCAACGACTGGCTGATCTACAAGCTGACGGGAGTTCTGGCCGTGGAGCCCAGCAACGGCTCCACCACCGGCATCTTCCATCTGGAACGCCGCCAGTGGGAGCCTTCCATCTCACAGCGGTGCGGGCTGCGGGCAGATATCTTCCCGCCGGTGCTGGAATGCGGCACGGTGGCGGGAGCGGTAAACGAGCTGGGGGCCCGGCAGACCGGACTGGCGCCGGGAACCCCGGTGGTGGTGGGCGGCGGAGACGCTCAACTGGGCAGCATCGGCGTAGGGGTGGTGCAGCCGGGGCAGGCAGCGGTGTTTGGCGGCAGCTTCTGGCAGTACGAGTTCAATACCGACAGCGGAAAGACCGATCCCCAATGCCGGGTAAGGGTCAACTGCCACGCCGTGCCCAACGTCTGGCAGTACGAGGCGCTGGCTTTTCAGCCGGGGCTGGTGATGCGCTGGTTCCGGGACGGCTTCTGCCAACTGGAACAGCAGCAGGGCAAAAGGGAGGGTACCGACCCCTACTATCTGATGGATCAGCAGGCAGCCAAGGTTCCGGCAGGCAGCCACGGGATGCTCTGTGCGTTTTCCGATGTGATGAACTTCATTCAGTGGAAGCACGCCTCCCCCACCTTCACCAATTTTTCCCTGGACCCGGAAAAGTTCAGCCGCTACACCTTCTACCGCGCTATTTTGGAAAACGCCGCGCTGATTACCAAGGGCCATCTGGAGCTGGTCCACGAGGCCACCGGGAACCTGCCCAAGGAGATCGTATTCGCGGGGGGAGCCTCCAAAAGCCCCCTGTGGTGCCAGATTCTGGCCGACGTGCTGGAGCTTCCCGTTCGGGTTCCCGTGGTCAAGGAGGCCACCGCCTTGGGTGCAGCCATTCTGGCAGGTTACGGCGTGGGCATCTACGCCGATCTGACTCAGACGGCGCAGGCCCTCGTCCAGTGGGATAAAACCTATCAGCCCAATCAGGGCACCCAAAAGGCCTACCGTGATTTGTACGATACATGGCGCAAGGTTTACGCGGCTCAGCTGGCGCTGTGCGATCAAAAACTCACCAGGAATATGTGGATTGCCCCCGGGCTGTAGCACCAATATCAGAGTAAAGTATGGAGGAATGTATGATGTTTATAATCAATGAAAAAGATAGAGAATACCGCTTTGGCAACAGCGGGCCCAAATATTTGATGAAGGGCCCCAGGATGAACTTTGCCGTGGTGCAGTTTCAGGCGGGGGAGAATTTTAAGGCCCATTACCACAATGTGATGGAGGAAAACTTCTTTATATTGGAAGGTGAAGTGGACATCGTGGTGGACGGCATCACTCACCATCTGGTTCCCGGGGACCTGATTCATATCGAGCCGGGGGAGACACACTATGTCATCAACCAATCGGATAGCGCCGTCAAGATGATCTCCACCTTGGCTCCTTTTCAGGACAGCGACAAGGTGGACGTGGAAAACTACACCTACTAGCCGTGATCCCACCAGCAACAAAAGCCGCCTCCAAAGAGGCGGCTTTTTCTAGGCCGAAGCAGCAACGTTACGGGACCAAAACAACAGGCGCAGATTCCGGCCCCTCCCCCGCTTCCCGGCGCAGGCGCTGATCTTTTGCGTAACGAGGATCAAATTCCGTCAAGTTTCTCCAGTACCACTTGGGCATCATCCCCTGCCGCAGCTTGTGATTGCGCCGTTCCGCAATGGCTACGGCATCGTAAAACTGCCGCCACATCCGGCGGAATTCCTGCTCCCGGCGGGATACATCAGGAACCTCCAGCTCGTCCGTCTCCACCAGATACCAGCCCTGGCCATCATAGACTCCGGCCATTGCGTGCTCGGTATCGTGGAGGAGAAAGGGCTGGATGGAAAATCGGTCGGCAAAATGGGGCATCAGCAGGGGGACCAGACTGTTTCGGGGGGCGATAGAAGCGTAGCAGACCCCGTTTTCCATCTCGGAAAAGCGGGTAAAACCCTGAACCCGCTGCTCTTCCCGGGTGATATTGCGGTACAGGTATTCCACCGCCAGCACGTCGGGATGGGTCAGGGAGTGGTAGACGCGGCGGCCCAGATCAAACCCCGCCCGTAGATACCGGTACAGGATGGTGTCCTTGTCCTCCTCCCCCGACCAGAAGCAAACTTCCGCCCTCTGCAGGGCGGCACCGCCCATCCTCTTAAGGATGCCGGACTCCACCCGGCGGGCTTTTTCCACGTCGGTGGTCAGGACGATTTCCTCCTGCCCCCACCCCATCTGAAGCTCCTTCCGGGCGGTGATGGCCTTCACCTCCCGGCGGCGGGCATACGCCTCAAACACGGCGGTGAGCAACCCGTCAAAGGTGCCATCGTATCGGTAGATTACAGCTGGCCCGTCAGACATTTCACCACATCCTCCCTTCCGGTGAGCAGGGGCCTTCCCCCATCAAACAGGGAAAGCTGGGTCACCTCCGGCTCAAACAACAGCCCCTGCCTGCGTCGGGCTTCCAGGGTGAGGTTCCGGTAAATGCTCTCCCCATCAAAGTAAATCCCCGGCAGCATCTTCCCCGAACAGGTGACGAAGTACTGGGCTCGCTTCATCACCACCCGAAGCTT
>CALCSA010000032.1 GCA_937894185.1 uncultured Clostridia bacterium
CTGTTTATGAGGTGTTGTAAATTAGCCCGTTTGCTGCATAGTCAGACTACTAGTGGCGTGCAGCTCTGCTGCTCCCACCCCCAGTGCGTCCTCACAGGCTCCGGCCCAAAGCCCCGCCGCCAGCAAGCCCGCCGAAGCACCACCGGCACAACCGGCGCAACCGGCCGCAAAGGCCTTCCCCTCCAAGGGGCTCACCCTGATTGTGCCTTGGAATGCCGGCGGCTCCTCCGACCTGATCGGCCGCCTTCTGGTGGCGGAAATGGAGCAGACCCTTGGCCAGAAGTGCAGCGTGGTCAACACCCCCGGCGCTACCGGTACCGTGGGAATGAACGACGCCAACAACAAGCCCCACGACGGCTACACTCTGATTGCCAACGCCACTCCCTACAGCCACGGCGTAATGGGGCTGGCCGACTGGAAGCCCTCCGATTGGGACTTTTTGGGGGCCTACTATGTTCCCGGCATCATTGCCGTGAGCAAGGACAGCCAGTACAAAACCTTTGACGACCTGTTCCAAGCTCTGAAGGACAGCCCCGGCACCGTAACGGGAGGCACAGCCGGTGCCGGTTCCACCGGTTTTACCAACATGGAACTGCTCAAATCCACGGTGCCGGAAATGGGCAACTATGAGCACATTGCCTACGCAGGCGGTGCCGCCGCCGTCACCGCCACTTTGGCGGGAGAGGTGGACTTTACTCCCCAGCTTTCCAACGAGATGATCGATCTGTTGCGCTCCGGAGATTTGGTGGCGCTGGCGACCCTCACCGAGGAGGACCTGACGCTGGAGGGAATCCCCTACACCATCCCTTCCATTCAAACCTTCCTGCCGGAGACAGCTCCGGTGCTGCCCTGCGGCGACGCCTTTGGACTGATGTTCCCCTCGGATGTGCCTCAGGAGGCCAAAGATGCTCTGGAGGCCGCTTACCTCAAGGCTTGCGAAAGTGACGCCGCCAAGTCCTTCGCCCGTGAAAAAGGCGTGATTCTTCAGGGCATGAATTTGGCACAGTCCAACCAGCTGCGGGACGACACCGCCTCAAAGGTATGTTGGATTTTCTATGATAGCGGTGTGGCCAAGAACTCCCCCGAAGATTTCGGCATCGCCCGCCCGTAACTCCACAACTGAACAAACAGGGGGTGTTTGCTTGAAGGTTTCAGCGAATGCCCCTTTGTTATCCATGAATCTATTGAATCTGAATCGGTATGGGAGGCTGTACCATGGAACAACCAAACAAGCCCAACGAGTCCAACTCTAACCCACAGGCCCATCTGGATTTTATCACCGGCGCTGTTTTGTTTCTGATCTGCCTTTGGGCGTCCGTTGCCAGTATTGGCTACTGGCAGAAGATGGGGGGACGGTTTTACGCTTCCCCCGGATTTATGCCTATCCTGATCTGCAGCGCTCTGGGAATCATGTCCTTGATTTTGATGAAGCGTTCTCTGAAAAACAGCTCCCTACAGGAGCGGACCGGTCAGCTGGCCCGGGCCTTTCGGCAAACTCTTTCCAGCAAGACGGTCTACCGCGCCACCATCGGCATTGGGATGTTCGCCGTCTATGTATTTGGCATGCTGGGAAAAATGCCCTTCTGGGCGGCATCTCTCATCACCCTGTTTGCGGTTTTGATGTTCCTGCGGTTTGACAGAACCGCACCTACCGCCTTGAAGCTGTTCCTCATTTCGGCCCTGAGCATCGGGGGAATCATCCTGTTGTTTCAGGTTGCGTTTTCGGTTCCAATGCCCTGATCCCCACTAAAAACCGGGCCTTTAGGCGCGAGGTGTTTGTGTTTTGTATACAGGCTCTGGTCAAGGCCGGAGCGGCAGGAGGTCGGTTATGAACGTTGAGTATCTTATACAGGCGTTATCCGTCGCATTCTCTCCCGTTGGAATGATCTCGCTGATTATTTCGGTGTTTTTAGGGCTTATCTTCGGCATGCTTCCGGGCTTGACCGCCACCATGGGGGTGGCGCTGCTGACGGGAGTCACCTATAATTTTGACGGCCCTCTTGCGGTGCTGGTGCTGATTGGAGTGTATGTAGGGGCGATTTCCGGGGGCTGCCAGTCGGCTATCCTCCTCAACATCCCCGGCACTCCCGCTTCTGCTGCCACCGCCATCGAGGGTTACCCCCTGGCCAAACAGGGCAAAGGGAGCCTTGCCATCTTTGTGGCCAACGCCTCCTCCTTTTTTGGGACGCTGCTCAGTGTGTTTTGCGTCATGCTGTTTACCCCCCTCCTCACCGATATTGCCCTGAAGTTCAACTCTCACGAGATGTTTCTGCTGGCGGTGTTCGGCATTGTCATCTGCGGAAACCTCACCTCCGGCGGGAACCCCCTCAAGGGTTGGATTTCCGGATTTGTGGGGCTTCTCATCTCGCAGGTGGGCCGGGATACCGTCAACTCGGTGGCGCGGTTTTGTTTTGGAACCATTGACCTGACCGGGGGGATTTCCCTTCTGCCCGTCATGATCGGGCTGTTTGGATTCCCCGAAATCGTCCACGCCTTTTCGCCCCAAAGCAGAGACTTGATTCAAATCGACAGCTTTAGCGCCAGAGAAGGCATCGCCATCCTGCTGCGCAACAAGGTGAACATTCTGCGCTCCGCCGCATTGGGGGTGTGTATGGGCGCCATTCCCGGCGTGGGAGAGGACACCGGCGGCTGGCTGGCCTACTGGGCGGAAAAAAAGCGGGCCAAACCCGGCAGCCGCTGGGGAGAAGGGGAAATTAATGGTGTGGTGGCCTCGGAAACGGGAAACAACGCCGCCATCGGCGGAGCCATTATCCCGGTTCTGTCCCTGGCCATTCCCGGCAGCGCTCCGGCGGCGGTATTGCTGGCAGCCTTTTGGATGCACGGCTACCGGCCCGGCCCCCTGATGATGAAGGATACCCCCGAGTTTTTATATTACGTCGTCATTTTTATGATTTTTTCCGCCATTGTAATGTGGATCATCGCCTCCAACATGTCCAAACTGACGGTGCGGGTTCTGCAGATCGACAACCGGATTCTAATGCCCATCATCTTTATCTGCTGCGTCATCGGCGCCTTTGTGGTGAACAACCGGGTGTTTGATGTGTATCTGATGCTGGTGTTCGGGCTGCTGGGAGTTGCCATGAGCTATATGGGGTATCCCTCCGCGCCCTTTCTGCTGGGGGTGATTCTGGGCAACATGGCGGACGAAAACCTGCGGCGGGCTCTGATTTTGCATAAGGGCAATCTGCTCCCCTTTGTCACAAGACCCATCAGCATCTTTTTTATCCTCTTTATTCTGGCGCTGGTGTTGCCGCAAATCCCCTTTGTCAACCGTTTGATTGCCAAAATCAAGGGGAAAAAACACGACAAGACGCAGGTGACGACATGAGGGTGTTTGACCATATGGGAATCCCCACACAGGTTCCGCAGCCCGGAGAGCGGCTGGTGCAGGCCACCAAAACATGGGTGACCGACCCAAAGCTCCATCCGTTTCAGGTGGAGTGGCTGCGGTATCAAGAGGGCAGCCCTGTTCCCCCTATTTTAAAGAATAGTCCTCACATAGCCTTTCGGGTGGACGACATCGCCAAAGAAAGCGCGGGGCTGGAGGTAATTTTGCCTCCCTTCCCGTCGGTGGCGGGGCATGTGGTGGGATTTTACAAAACACCGGACGGCGCTATTGTGGAACTGATGGTATATGGTGTATGATGTATCATAAGCGGGAGGTACTCTATGTATAAAACCGGCATTATATCCGATGAGGTTTCTCAGGATCTTGCGGTTGCGGCAAAGCTGGCCAGCCAATACCGCCTCGATGCTTTGGAGATTCGCTCAGTGGGTGAGCGCAACCTCTTTCAGATGGACCGGCAGGATTTTGCCCGCATCAAGGAGGTCACCGGCGCTCACAACCTTGCGATCTGCGGTATCAGCAGTCCCCTGTTCAAGTGCAGTCTGGACAGCTCTACCGAATACCACCAGCATCTGGAAGGCTTAAAACGGTGTGTGGAGGCCGCCAACCTCTGGCAGACCGACATCATCCGGGCCTTTACCTTCTGGCAGCAGGAAGGGGTGGAGCTAAAGGCCATTGGGGAAAAGTTTCAGAAGGCCATCGAGATCGCCCGGGACGGCGGCGTGACACTGGTCATCGAGTCGGAGCCCAGTGTCAACACCCGCAACACAAAGCAGTTGGTGGAATTTTTGCAGCTGCTCCGCTCACCCCATGTAGCGGCTTTGTGGGACCCCGGCAACGAAATCGCCGACCCCAAGGCTCCCCCGCCCTATCCCGACGGGTACGCTCTTCTCAAGCCCTACATCAGGCATGTGCACATCAAGGACATTAAGGCAAAGCCCACAGGCGCCTTTTACGAGCCCGCCTTAATGAGCCGGGGGGATGTGGACTTCCACGGCGTATTCCGGCAGCTGCGGCAGGATGATTATCAAGGGTATGTCAGTGTGGAAACCCATTTTCGGATTCAGAAGGAGCAGCTGGAGGACGCTTTGCTGGCACGCCCCCAAGGCAGCTCCTTTTCGGAGGGAGGGTACGAGGCCTCGGTGGCGTATCTTAATATTTTAAAGGATGAATACAACTGGATGGGAGAAGTTACATGAGCAAAACAGTGCGATTTGGCTTGTTGGGTTCGGGAGTGATTGCCCGCTTTCACGCCCGGGCCATTGAGACGATTCCCGAGGCCCGGCTGGTGGGAGTCTGCGGTTCCAGCAGGGAGCGGGCTCAATCCTTTGCCCGGGAGATGGGGATTGAGGGATACGCCACCCCAGAGGAAATGGCTCAAAGCCCGGAGGTGGATGCGGTCTGTATCTGCACTCCCAGCGGGCTGCACACCCGGCAGGCTGTTTTGATGATGAATCATCACAAGCACATCGTGGTGGAAAAACCCATGAGCCTGAGTCTGGAAGAGGCGGACCTGCTCATCGAAACCGCCCGTAACACCGGGGTAAAGGTCTGTATCATCTCTCAGTTCCGCTTTAGTCCGGCTGTGGTTGCCATCCGGGAGGCCATTGAACAGGGAGCTTTTGGCAAAATTGTGTCGGGGAGCCTTTCCATGCAGTATTACCGCTCCGAGGAGTATTACCGCTCGGCGGACTGGCGGGGCACTTGGGCCATGGATGGCGGCGGCGCTCTGATGAATCAAGGCATCCACGGCATCGACGTGTTTCGCTCCTTGATGGGCCCGGTCAAATCCATTTTTGCCCTCACCCGCACCCAGACCCGCCCCATAGAAGTGGAGGACTCCGCGGTGGCCGTGCTGGAATTTGCAAACGGAGCCATTGGCACCATTCAGGCCTCCACCACCTGTTACCCCGGCTACCCCCGGAATATCGCCGTCTATGGGGATCAAGGCAGCGTCGTTTTGGAAGAGGACAGCATTTTAAACTGGGATTTGCCCCTTCCCTGCCCCTTGCCGGTGGGAACTAGGGCGGCGAACGTGGCCTCCTCCGACCCTAAGGCCATTGACGTCACCGGCCACACCAACCAGATTCAAAATCTGGTCAACGCTATTTTGAGGGATGAGCCTTTGCTTTCCGACGCGCCCACCGGCCGCCTGCCTTTGGAGATTATTCTGGGCATCTACCAGTCCTCCAACACCGGCAAAAAGGTTGAGCTTCTCTAGGATTTGGCACCGGGCTTCCTTTGCCCGGCGACCTTCATCCAGTTAACGCAAACAGAAAGACCGGCCCCAAAGGGCCGGTCTTTTGGCGTCTGCTAAACAATTCCAAACAGCTTTTTTGCGTTGCTGCAGGTCAGGTCCAGAACTTCCTGTGGAGTGCAATCTCCCCGCACTCTGGCAATAACCCCGGCCACCTCGCCAATCATAACCGAGGTGGAAATCTGCCCCGCCAACCGGGCCGGGGGCAGAAAGGGAGAATCCGTTTCCAGCACCAGAAGCTCCAGAGGCATGGTGCGCACCGTCTCCAACACATGGGCGAATTCCGGGTAGGTGATGTTGGGCCCAATGCCCAGATGCATCCCCAGTTCCAGAAAGGCCCGCCCCGCCTGAGGGGGGGAAGCGAAGCGGTGAATCATCCCCCGGGGCCGGTGCTTTTCCACCAGATTGATGGTGTCGGCGTCGGCATCCCGGTCGTGAATCTGGATGGGAAGCTCCCGCTCCCCCGCCAGCTTGAGCTGAGCCTCAAACACCGCCATCTGCCGGTCCCGGTCTGCGGTTCCGGCGTGGTAGTCCAGCCCGATTTCTCCAATGGCCACTACCTTTTCCACCATAGATAGGGCGCGGATTTCCTCCAGCCAGCCCTCCTGCAAATCCCCCACCGAAAGGGGAAAGACCCCCACGGCGGCGCAGATCAAATCATACCGGGCGGCAAGCTCCACACTGCGGCGGGAGGAAGCCACATCGGAGCCGCAGTTGATGATGTGGCTCACACCCTTTTCCCTCTGCTCCCTTAACACCCGATCCAGATGGGGGGCGTAGCAGCCTTCGTCATAATGGGCGTGGGTTTCAAATAAGTTGCGGTACATGGGCAGCCTCCTGTCAGGCAAAGTCAATCTCCACACAGGTGGGAAGGGTCAGGTTATCGATGACGGGGCAGCGCCGGTTGACCTGCTCCATCCACTCTGTCCGCTGGGCAGGGGTCCAATCGGCATCGGCGGTAAGAGAGACGGCAATCCGCCGGAAGCCTGCCCGGCCCCCGTCTCCCTTCCCCAAAAACACTTGGGAATTAATCTCCCCGTCAATGGCGATGTCCAGAGCCTTGAGCTTTATCCCCATCTCCCGAGCGACGAGATGCCCGGCGGCGGAAATACATCCGGCCAGAGAGCCCAGCAGCATTTCCACCGGGCTGGGGGCGGTATCCTCCCCCCCAAACAGCTTGGGTTCGTCAATGACCCAGCTGTGGTTTTTACTTTGAATTTGGGTGCGGACACTCTCCTTGCAGGCCGCCCGCAGAGAAAGGGTGACACAGGGCATTTGGCTACTCCATTCTGTTCAGCAGCAGGCTGACGTTGTATTCCACTCCTAAGGCCAGAGCGTCCTCGTCAAAGGTAAAGGCGGGGTTATGGTGGGGCGCGGTGATTGCCTTGGCGGCACTGGCAGCGCCCAGCTCCAGAAAGAAGCCCCGGCAGCGGCTGGAAAAATAGCCGAAGTCCTCCCCCGGCATCACCGGATCCATGGGGGTGGGGGCATGGGAGCCAAAGGTGTCGGCAATGACTTTGGCGGCGATGTCGGTCAGCTCCGGGTCGTTGTCCACAGCGTCGTATCCCTTGTCGTAGCGGTAGTCCACCGTGGCTCCGTTGGCGGCGGCAATACCACAGGCAATCTCCCCCATGAGAACCTCCACCTTTTCCCGAGTCTCCCGGGAAAAGGTTCGCACCGAGCCTTCCATCTCAAAGGTGTTGGGGATAATGTTGTAGGCGCTGCCCGATTGCACCCGGCAGATGGAAAGGGCCAAGGTCTCGTCGGGGGCTACCCGCCGGGACACCACCGTTTGCAGGGCGGTGATGATCTGCCCGCCGATGACCACCGGATCGATGCAGAGCTGTGGCATGGCCGAATGGCCTCCCTTGCCCTGTACCACAATGGTAAAGCTGTCGGTGTTGGAGGTGAGAACCCCCTTGCAAATACCAAAGCACCCGGTCTCCAAGGTGGTGGTAAGATGCAGTCCGTACACCTCATCCACCCCCTCCATCACCCCGGCCCACAGCATCTCGATAGCGCCACCGGGGGGAACCTCCTCCGCGTGTTGGAAGAGGAAGCGAACCTCCCCGTTTAATTTATCCCGGTGCTTCAGCAGCACCTTGACGGTCCCCAACAAAATGGCTGCGTGGCCGTCGTGGCCGCAGGCGTGCATCACGCCGTCGTTCTTGGAGGCATAAGGCAGTCCCTGAGGCTCCTGAATGGGCAGAGCGTCAATATCCGCCCGCAAGGCCACCGTCCGGCCCGGCCTTCCGGTGCCCAGCACCGCCATCACACTGGTGGGGGTGGGACGGGTGATCTTCAAATCCCCTCCCATTTCCCGCAGCGTCTTTTCAATATATCCGGCGGTTTCCTCCTCCTGAAAGGAGA
>CALCSA010000033.1 GCA_937894185.1 uncultured Clostridia bacterium
TATTTTATCATTCCTTGGCAAAATAGATAATTTTTTCACAATTCTTTGGCACAGGTCACTCTAGATTTTTCTATCCATGCTTGCTATAATAAAAGCCGTTAGTTTGATGACGGGATCAAAAGATTCGGAATGTTCTACAAAATATCACGGAGGGGATTGTGCCTTATGTCTAATAAAATCACCAAAATACCTTTTCGGGGGACTCCAGAACAGAAAGCGGAGCTAATGGAGGTCCTTTCCTCCGTCAAACATCAGAACGGAGCGTTGATGACAGCTCTGCAAAGGGCTCAGGATATCTACGGCTATCTGCCCATCGAAGTGCAGAAGATGGTAGCCGACGGTTTGGACCTGCGGCTGGAAGAAGTTTACGGTGTTGCCACCTTTTACTCCCAGTTTTCTCTCACTCCCAAGGGCAAGTACAAGGTTTCTGTCTGCCTTGGCACCGCCTGCTATGTCAAAGGCGCCGGGGATATCTTGGATAAAGTTTCCGAGGTCTTTGGGGTGGAAAGCGGGCAGTGCTCCGACGATGGACGGTTCTCTCTGGAAGCCTGCCGCTGCATCGGCGCTTGCGGGCTGGCTCCCGTTCTCACCGTCAACGAAGATGTTTACGGCCGCCTGAGCCCGGATGATATTCCAGACATCTATAAAAAATACAAGGATGCATAAAATTTATCAAAAGGCGGACAAAATGTCCGCCTTTTTCTTTTACCCAGGCATGGCGCAAAGCAAGAAGCACCGGCCGCCTCCTGCTGATTGCTTTCACGGTGATCCGGTCAAGGCTCCGTACAGGTGAAAGAAGCCCCACAACAGGCCGAACAGCACCGGTTGATGCAGCAGGTATATGTAGATGGTGTACCGCCCTGCCCGGCCTAAAAAGCGGGAATGGCTGCGGTAAAAAAACCCCGGCATCTCCCGGCGGACAAAGGGAATTCCCAGATAGCTGCCCGCAAAAAAGACAAAGAGCCAGGGCAACAGGGGAAAGTAATCCACCCCACCGGCAGCAAACCCAAGGGGAATCAGCCAAAAGTGGGTGGCCCAAGAATCGGGCAGCTGGATCAGCGGCAGGCCGGGCAGGCCCAGATACCCGCTCTGGGCGCCAAAAGTAAAGAGGTAGAAGAGCAGGCAAAGCAGCATCCCCGGCACAGGGGTAGCCCGATCCAGCACTCGGTGAAGGAGGGCAAAGAGGATCATGGCGGTTCCCAGAAAGTGGAGAATGCCAAAGTAGATGGGTTGCTCCGGCAAAAACCGCAGGGTAAAGCCCCAGAGTAATCAGCCCCCGGCGCAGGTTGTTCCGGGAAAACTGACAGCAAATTCCCGAAATAAAGATGAAGATTCCCGCCACAAAGGGCTGGGCAAACTCCATGAGCCCAGAGTGAAAAAGGGGAATGTCCCATCCAAAGAGATAAATCAAATCGTAGGCGCCATGGTACAGCACCATGAGCAGAATGCAAAATCCCCTTACCTCGTCCAGAAAGCCGACCCGCTTGCGCAGGCCGGCTCTGGTAAACATGTTAAAATGTTCCATTTCCCTCTTCATCGCCTATTGAGGCATGTAAGCGTCCAGAATATCTCTGGCCTGATCGTTGTCCGGCAGCATCAGCATGACGACATAGTCTCCCTGATTGAATACCGCTGTGTTTTGAGCGATGGAATAAGCCCCCAAAATATCGTAGTTCTTAAAGGATTCGGCTCGCAGTGCCGCATACTGCATCAGAGCTTCCCGCACTTCATCGGCTTTGTCTGCTTTGGGCAGAATCAGAGCCACATCGCACAGACCGCTTTTGGCATCGGAGCGGTAGGCGATTACTTCTTCCACGTCCTCCGACTCCACCCCAAACACTTCTTTCACGGTATCCTGATCCACTTCAGTCAGAGCAGGCACGGTTTCCAGACTTTCAAAAATGGCGCTTGCTGCACCGACTGGATCGGCAAACAAGACAGTCTTTTTGATTTCTGCGTCAGCCGCCATAACGACTGCTCGAGCTTCTTCCGGCTGATGGGAGGGTTCAACCTCCGACGACGCGCAACCGGCAAGACATGCCGCAGCTACCATACCTGCGGCCAAACGAATCACACTATATCTCATTTCAAACTTTTCCCCATTCCCCTGAATCTTGGCACGGCGCCGGTCACAGCGGTCACCGCGATGCAGAGCCTTCTTCCACACGGTCACGTCCTTGTGTTTTGCAGAAGTCTCCTTCAGTGTTTAGTATTAATTTATATAAATTGAAGAGAAATGTCAAGCCTTATTCGTTTTTTTTACTGATTTTTTAATAATTTGATACTTTTGGGGGAATTAAATTCCTTTCAAGCAAGTCCATTGTCGGTCATGGACAAGATTGTTTGGTTCGTTTGACGGGCATCCGGGTATTATTGACAATTTTCTGTCACTCTTCTTCTTTTGCGGGGAATGGTTCTATCGGCGGACAGCAGGCCAAAACTGGCATTCAGGCTTGATTTTGTCGTCAGCTGTGCTATAATAATTGGAATTCCTGCCCCGCTTTTGCGAGACAGCCGGATAAAGTTCTACCGCTTCAACATTTTTTAAGGAGGCTGTGTCATCATGTCCCGTGTTTACAATTTTTCCGCCGGACCTTCCACCCTGCCTGAGCCTGTACTGCGCCGCGCTGCTGCGGAGTTGGTAGAATATGGCTCCTCCGGCCAGAGCGTTATGGAAATGAGTCACCGCTCTCCCGAGTTTGAGGCCATCGCTGCCGAGTGCGAAGAGCGTCTGCGCCGCGTCATGTCCATTCCCAACGGATACAAGGTGCTGTTCCTGCAGGGCGGCGCTTCCACGCAATTCGCCATGGTTCCCATGAACCTGATGGGCGAAAACGGTTCGGCCGACTACATTGTCACCGGGCAATTTGCCGAAAAGGCGGCCAAAGAGGCACAAAAATACGGCACCGTGAATATTGTGGCATCCAGCAAGGATAAAACCTTCAGCTACATTCCCGAGCCCAAGGATATCCAGTTCAACGCCGATGCCCGCTATGTTCACATCTGCCAGAACAACACCATTTACGGAACCCGCTACCCCTATCTTCCCGATACCGGAAGCATCCCTCTGGTGGCGGACCTTTCCAGCTGCATCCTCTCGGAGCCTGTGGATGTGAGCAAGTATGCCCTCATTTACGCAGGAGCGCAAAAGAACATTGCCCCCGCCGGCCTGACCATCGTCATCCTGCGGGAGGAGCTGGCAGGCAAGGCCCTGCCCGGAACCCCCACCATGCTGGACTATTCCACCCACATTAAAAGCGACTCCATGTATAATACCCCGCCCTGCTGGTGCATCTACATCTGCAATCTGGTGCTGGACTGGCTGGAAAACGACATCGGCGGCCTTGAAGTTATGAAGGAGCACAACGAGAGCAAAGCCAAGATTCTCTATGACTTTTTGGATAGCTCCAAGCTGTTTAAAGCGCCGGTGGTTCCCAAGTCCCGCTCCATGATGAACGTCACTTTTGTCACCGGCGACCCCGCTCTGGATAAGGAGTTTGTCGCCGAGGCCGCCAAGCAGGGCCTGCGCAACATCAAGGGCCACCGCTCGGTGGGCGGCATGCGGGCCTCCATCTACAACGCCATGCCCAAGGCCGGTGTGGAAGCACTGGTCAAGTTTATGGGCGAATTCGAAAAGAATCACTAAGAGCCCGGGAGCCCTCCACACAGCCGTGGTAAGCTTGACCCGCGGCAACCATCAACAACCGAAAGGACTTGTTTTCCATGCACGAAATAAAACTGCTCAATAAAATCAGCCCGGCAGGACTGGCCGTACTTTCCACTCCCAATTATAAGGTAGGGGAAGAAATCCAACAGCCCGACGGCATCATCGTGCGCTCGGCCTCCATGCACGACATGGAGTTTGCCCCCAACCTGCGGGCCA
>CALCSA010000034.1 GCA_937894185.1 uncultured Clostridia bacterium
TACAACATCAATATATCATTTGCTTGGATGTTAGACAAGACCGTTAGTCATACACATCAAGGTTAGGTTATATGGATAATAAGTAATCAATGGTTATTATTTAAGCAATCCAAACAATAAACGGGTCTCCCTTCTGTCGGCTCAAAGGGCACTTTAGCATCTACTCCACAAGAAGAACACTTTACTGTAAAGTATTCCCTCGATGAGCGAATAGCGTTCTTACGGGCTGTTCTACAATTTGTGCATCGTTTAGGTACATGAAAACCTTTCTCGACAAAAAACTCCTGCTCTCCTATTGAAAATATAAACTCATTACCGCATTCTATACAATTTATTACCATGTCTGTTTGACATAAAGGCGGTAAGTCTTTTTGTGCTACTTGGTCACCAACGTAGGTATAAAAATGTTTATCTTTCCTTCCACTTATAGACAATTCAACATTTAATGATGGATGAATAATCATTTTCCAAGGCGCATCAATCAATAAAGAATAATTTTCTTTATACACCCATTGGGTTGCAGTTTTTTTGTTCAAATAGTTCCCAATAAAACCGATCCTATATAAATCATTGAGAACCATGACCAACTTCTCAGCTAAGAAGGTATTGGGAAACAGTTTTTCCGCTCGCTCCTTGATTTCATCATATGAAAATGTAGTTTTGTATCCTCGAAAGCATTGAATAATATAATTAATTTCCTCCGCAGTATAGAGTGCACGCATCTCCTCCTGTATTTCTACCAAACATTGTTTAGAGTAGACGTGCATAAATGTTTCAAATGCATTTTGGTTAAATAAGTGGAAATTCTTCGAGTTCTTAGATTGAGCTGCGAGGATTAACCGAACTATATTTCGAGGCCTATGCCACGTGTTATCTAGAATATATGTACATATATGTGTATTATAGACATGTGGCGCAAACCATTTTTTTATAAGCTCATCCTGTGTCGAAACAAAACCAGCTTTCTCTTCTGCCATTTCTATTCGTCTTATTAGTATATTAATAATAGGATGCTTAAACGTATTCGTATATTCCCAAGTAAGTCGCTTATCATATCCTTGCATAATCTTGTGTAACTGGTTAGATTGAACAAATCGGTTAATTGAATTAAGAATTTCCAACCGAACTGAACATACAATTTTTGTTCGTTCACGAAAAATATCGTTCATTCTCTTCGTGGTAAATAAGAGGTCTCTAATCATTCGTAAGTCCCGATAGAATACGTCGCTGTCACTTCTGTAAGCTTCCAATTCATCAATGAAAATATAGTACGGTATATCTGTTCTTGTTACATTCAGAACAAGTTCATCAGCTTTTTGAATTATGTTAATAAAGTCAACATAACTTGCCGTATTGTTAAAGTGCGGTTTGGACAAATCCAAAGGTTCAACACCAATACTTGGCTCTACGATTCAGAATTGGGGATTCGTTACTGCTGAGAAAGTAATTTTAGCTGGAATGCGCATTTTTCCACCATTGATTGTTTTTTCGATTTTTGATATCTCAAGGCAGAATTTAATCCAATATTTATCTTTTACAAACAAGTTGTTGTTGAAACTATCATTATCATCAATAATTTTTTGATAAAACTGCCATCTCCAAATATATGTAAAGTCACATTCCAACGTTTTACCTGATGAAGCTATTGTTGCATCTACAGTAATTGGTGTGGAGATAGCTCGGGATATTGTATTTAACTTTGCTCTATCTACTTGCGAGTAACCGCTTTCAAAAAATATAAAGGAAGAGCACGCTGCTTCATCT
Source organism: uncultured Clostridia bacterium (assembly GCA_937894185.1). GTDB lineage: Bacteria > Bacillota > Clostridia > Oscillospirales > Ruminococcaceae > WRAV01. Next base: position 1,765 of record CALCSA010000034.1, read on the forward strand.
ATTGTCCTAATATAACTCTCAAGAAAATGTAGTAAAGCAGTTTTTCCCGTTCCCTTATCGCCCATCACAAAAAATGGAGATCCGTATTTTGTAATGGCTATTTCTTTGATATCTATTCCCGTTGGCTTGATATAGCTGTTTACAAACTCATCATATCCTTGATCTTTTATTTCATCATTAGCATCAGGTTTTCCTGCATAAACATCTCCAATTGTCAACAACTTATTATCGATTGTCATCAATACCGACCTCCAAATCCTAATTGATACGTTTTGGACTGTTATTTTATTCTCTTCATATTTGAGCTTATAGCTATAATCATAATCTGTCCAAATTTCTACAAAATGCCCCCCAAATGATCAAAACCCGTAGGTGGAAGTTTTAATCAAATGGAAAATCCTCCCGCTGGTGCTCCAATGGGAGGATGGAAGGGAGTTTGAAATTGATAAGGTGTTGGATGTTCGGCCGGCCGCCAGCCTCAAGGCCGGGGGCTGTGGGATTCGATACACCTGCTGTATCCTCGGCCAGCTCCGTTATCTCTTTCTGGAGGAAAACCGCTGGTTTGTGGAGGGGAAAGGGAAAGGCATAGAGGCTTCCGGCTAGGCCGAATCGGAGGAGATGGGAGACACTTATATCGACACTGACTTCGAAAATAAACTTGTAGAGTAGAATCTGCATATTGCAACTATATTATAGTTGCAATATGAGGCTCTTTATGCTATACTATATACAGGTGGTGAGGATGTGAGTAAAAAGGATAAGCTGGTTGCCCGGCTACTAAAAAAGCCCAAAGATTTTACCTTTGAAGAACTCGTTGCACTGTTGGGCTATCTCGGATATACCCAAGTACCGACCGGCAAGACCGGCGGCTCAAGAGTGGCTTTTTCCAACGGCAGCGATTATATCCGGTTGCACAAGCCTCACCCTAGAAATATCCTAAAGGCATATCAGGTGAACGAAATCGTATTGCATTTGCAGGAAAGGGGATTACTATGAACAATGCTCTGCGTTACAAAGGTTATGTGGGAACCGTCACCTTTTCTGAGCAGGATGAAGTTTTTCATGGAAAGGTAGTTGGTATGAAAGACTTGATCACCTTTGAGGGGGACTCTGTTGCATCCCTAATAGAAGATTTCCATAATGCGGTAGATGAATATGAAGAATATTGCAAGCAGCAGGGAAAGAAACCCGATAAACCGTACAAAGGCACCTTTAACGTGCGTATCCAGCCAGAGCTGCACCGAGCTGCGGCCATGCAGGCTGCCTTGGAAGGCAAGACCCTCAATGCGTTTGTCGAGGAATCAATCCGGGGTAGCCTACACGAGCATTAGTAATTTTTCTTTTGTTGTCAAAACCGGGCTTGCAATTGGAAAATAATTCTGCTACGCTATAGCCAGTCCAGAATTGACAAAAAAATAAAGCCCCCACAGTCTGGAAGCTGCTTCCAACAGCTACCAAGACATGCGCCTTAGAGATGGAGAGACATCTGCTAAGACTTGTGAGAGCGGTTCATACCGTGCTATTTTAGCATGGATTTGAATACTGCGCAAGAGCTTACAGATGTTATCCGACTGGCAAAGGCTGGTAACATTTTGTAGGCTCTTGTTTTTTGGTTTTGAGCGCATTACTGCGCTTGAAATAAATCCAGCGTCCAGTAGTAGTACATTGCAACACGATCTGGATCGCTGTGTGGGACAGGCCCCTTGGCCTGCTCTGCCGAACCTTGACAACTGAATAAGCTCCTTGAGGAACGATACTAGCGCATTCGGTAGCAAGTACGTAAAACGTGCGAAGTATGCCATGACCCTTCTGAGAGAAGGTGAGCATGCCTGTGCTGCATAGCAGTGACATAAGCCGCTAAGACAACGTGTGTAAGACGTATGACGCAACACAGGAACAGTAGTCAGAGGAGCGGAATAAAGAATTTATATATAAGGGATGGGTGTACTGACACTACATCCATTCCTTTATATACTCTGTTATACAACAAAAGAGCCTATGAAACATAGACTTTCTTGTTGTATAACCTGTTTGGTCTGAGTGGCGGGACTTGAACCCACGGCCTCTACCACCCCAAGGTAGCGCGCTACCACCTGCGCCACACCCAGAAACAGCTTTATTATCATAGCACAGGGCATTTTAAAATGCAAGCCCTCTTTGGACAAAATATGCGGAAGTCCGCCCCGGGGTCCGGCGCTTCATAAAAAATTCACAAATGGAGCATTTTAAAGAAATTCAGAGAGATTTAAAGCAAATCCGCATAACAGCCAGGCGTAATTTGGCGGGAATGCGCTATTTTTCAAAAAGTGTTGACTTTTCGCGGATTTATGCTATATTGTGTATTGCATTTTGCATCTAATGGCAAAGTCTCTGGGTCCGGGTCGTCCGCGGGCGGTTTTACGCCTTGCCATGGGACGCTTCGGACCTGTCATGCAGTCGCGTATGCCCATCTGAAAGACACGGAAAAACTCTTCCGCGTCCCAAAGCCTTTTGCGGGGAATGGAGCAATAGCACTGCGGCGGGAGAAAGACCTCCCGCACAGGTACACCCGGCACCTTACCCGGGTATACTACCGCAAAGGGGGATGCATTCATATGGAAAATGTCATGATTGGCCTGCGGGGAATCGCCGTGGATTTCGACGGGGAAAGAGTCCTTAAGGGGATCAATCTGGACATCATGGACAAGGAGTTTATCACATTCCTGGGCCCGTCCGGCTGTGGCAAGACCACAACTCTCCGGATTATCGGCGGATTCGTCGAGCCCAGCGAAGGTGATGTTTTTTTTGAGGGAACCAGGATTAACGACCTGCCGCCCCACAAGCGGCAGGTGAATACCATCTTCCAGCGGTATGCCCTGTTCCCCCACCTAAACGTCTATGAAAACATCGAGTTTGGCCTTAAAGTCAGCAAGCTGCCGGAGCGGGAGCGGAAGCTGCGGGTCGGCGACGCCCTGGAGCTGGTGGGCCTGAAGGGGTACGAATACCGCAACGTCAACCTGCTCTCCGGCGGGCAGCAGCAGCGCATTGCCATTGCTCGGGCCATTGTCAACCAGCCCAAGGTGCTGCTGCTGGACGAACCCCTGGGCGCCCTGGACTTAAAGCTGCGCAAGGAGATGCAGCGGGAGCTTAAGCGCATCCAGCAAAGCCTGGAGATCACTTTTCTCTATGTCACCCACGACCAGGAGGAGGCCCTGACCATGTCGGACCGGGTGGTGGTGATGAAGGACGGCAACATCCTCCAGATTGGCACGCCCCAGGATATTTATAACGAGCCCGCCAACGCCTTTGTGGCGGATTTTATCGGGGAAAGCAACATCATCGACGGCATTATGCTGGAGGACTTTTTGGTGGAGTTTGCCAACGACACCTTCCCCTGCGTAGACAAGGGCTTTGAGGAAAACGAGCGCATCCAGGTGGTCATCCGGCCCGAGGACATCCGCATCGTCTCGCCGGACGACGGCAAAATTTCGGGGGTGGTGGAGACAGTCACCTTTATGGGGGTGCATTTCGAAATTGTCGTGGACGCCCTGGGCTACAAGTGGACCATCCACTCCACCATGAGCGTCCCCCCCGAAACCATCATCGGCATGGACTTTACCCCCGAGGACATCCACATTATGCGACGGATGGAGGAGGAGTAAATGCCAAAAGCCAAGTATGCCTCTCTTCCCTACATTCTTTGGTCGCTGGTCTTTGTGGTGGCGCCCCTGGCGCTGGTGGTGGTCTTTGCTCTGACCCCCCCCGACGGCGGCTTTACCATTGCCAACGTGACCAAAGTGGCGGAGTACACCCCGGTGTTCCTCCGCTCCCTGTGGCTGGCGGTGCTGGCCACAGCCGCCTGCCTGCTGGCGGGCTATCCCCTGGCCTTTATCATGAGCCGCCAGGGGGGCATCTCCCAGCGGACCCTGGTGATGCTCATCATGCTGCCTATGTGGATCAACTTTCTGCTGCGCACCTACTCCTGGATGACTCTGCTGGAAAACAACGGCATCATCAACTCGCTGC
>CALCSA010000035.1 GCA_937894185.1 uncultured Clostridia bacterium
GGACGGAGCCGTGCTATGCGAGACCCTCAAGGGGGAGGAATTTGCGGCATCGGCGTTGCTGCGTCTACCCGCCACCGCAAGCAAGACCGTTATCCCCGGCACCGACGCGGTACTGGGCAGAACACCAAATCTATACCAGGAGTTGACAAGATGAGCGCAAAGAGAACACTGATCCGGGGCGGCACCGTCGTAAATGCCCGGGGGGAGTACAAGGCAGATCTGCTGCTGGAAAGCGGGGTCATTCGGGCCATTCTGGCAGACGGGGAACAGCCGGAGGCGGAGGTAGATATTGATGCCACGGGCAAATACGTGATGCCCGGCTGCGTGGATGAGCACACCCACATGATGGATCCAGGCTATACTGACCGGGAGGATTTCACTACCGGCACCACTGCCGCCGCCTACGGCGGCATCACCACCGTAGTAGACCACCACCGCACCGTGCCCGCCGTCTACAACGCCGAGGCACTGGCGGAGAAAATCGCCTACCTCAAGGACCGCTCGGTGGTGGACTTCGGCCTGAAGGGGGGCATATCCCCCACCAACAGTGCCGATCTGGAGGCCATGTGGGATATGGGAATTACCGGCTTCAAGACCTTTACCTGCAATCTCCATGGGGTCAAGGCCATGTACCCGGGTTACATGCAGAATGCCTTTTTGGAGCTGAAGCGCTTCGGCGGCAGGGTACTCATCCACTGCGAGGACGATAGTGTCTGCACCGAAAATGAAAACCGATTGAGGGCGGCGGGTCGCACCGACAGCGCTTCCCATCTAGAGTGGCGGTCGGGGCTGGCGGAACGCTTGGCGGTGGAGGCGGTCATCGAGCTGGTGAAAAGCACTGGCGCCACCGCCATTATCGCTCATGTGAGCCAGGCGGAAATTCTGGAGCTTATCAAGCAGGCTCGGGATCAGGGTCACCCCATCTATGCCGAGAGCTGCCCCCACTACTTCTACCTCACCAGTGACGATGTTGTGACACAGGGGCCGTGGGCCAAGTTTACGCCGCCGCCCAAGGATCAGCAAAATCAGGATCGGATGTGGGCGCTGTTCAACAGGGATTTCGTAACCACCATCGGTTCGGACCACTGCCCCTTCCCCTACGCCCAAAAGTTGCCCGGCGAACAGAACATTTGGGATGCCCCCAACGGCATCCCCGGTATCGAGACCTCCCTGCGTATTATGTTGGATGCGGTGAATCAGGGTAAAACCACCCTGTCTCAAGTGGTGAAGACCATGTGCGAAAATCCAGCGGTCCTTTGCGGCCTATACCCCCAAAAGGGCGTTATCGCCGCTGGTGCGGACGCGGACATCCTCATCGTGGACATGGAGCACCGGGAGCTGATCCGCAACGAGAACGTTCTGTCCAAGTGCGGCTGGACCCCCTACCATGGCAGAACCCTTCAGGGCGCGCCGGAAACGGTGCTAGTGAGAGGCGAGACCGTGGTGGGCCGGTACAAGGTGGTTGGCAGGCCCGGCCACGGTAGGTTCGTGGAACGGCTGAAATAAATAAAAAGATATGGAGTGATTTGAAGTGAAGCAATACGACTATGCCATCATTTCGGTGGACATGCACCGGGGCCATCTGGATCCGGCAATTGCCACCCTGCCCCTGCTGCCCAAGGAAAGGTGCGACAGGGTGATAGCCAACACCGCCGCATTTTTTGCCTCTGCCCGGGCGCTGGAGATACCGGTGATCAGCGTGGTGACCATTTACCGGGACGGGGACGAAATTCTGTCCAACCCCCACTGGAGAGAAAAGAACGCTGACCCGAGCGCCACCCGCAAGAACATTGCCAAACACAACCTGCAGGGAGAGCCCACCACACAGATAATTCCCGAACTATACCGTGAGGGAGATTACATCGTCAATACCAAAAAGCGATACAGCTGCTACTACGGCACCGACCTAGAGTTCCTTATCCGGCAGATTGGGGCAAAAAACGTGATACTCACCGGCATCAACACCAGTAGCTGCGTACTGTGCACCGCCTTTGAGAGCTTCAACCGGGATTTTGGGGTGTATGTGGTGGAGGATTGCTGCGACAGCATGGATGGCCCGGAGTTTCACGAGGCGGCGGTGATGTTCATAAACCGCATTCTGGGCAAGGTAGTATCGTCGGCAGAAATTTTGGAAATCCTGAAAGGGTCAAGATAGCACGCGGTGGGAAGCCGCAAATAAAAGGAGGTACACGATGGAAATCAAGAAGTGGGAAGATGGACAACTGTTCGAGCAGAACGGGGGGCACATGCGCTGGGTGTTCTGGCCGGGCAACGGCTACAATGCTCTGACCCTCCATTACTCCGTGCTGTATCCCGGCGAGTCCTTCCGCCTCCACGACCACGAATACTCGGAGGATGTCATCTCGGTGGTGCAGGGCAGCGGCAAGGCGCTGACCGCCGACGGTGAGGTGGATGTGGAGGCAGGTATGGCGCTATTCGCCCGGGCAAAGGAGCTCCACGGCTTTAAAAATACGGGCAACGTGCCCATGATCACCATTGGATCCCAGTCTCCCGCCGATCTAAAGCTCTACGAAAAAGGCGGCTTCGGCTTCGGTAAACAGGGGGGCTAAACGCTGTCCGCAGGTAAAAAACCTAGGTCCTTCCCGTATAGAAAATGGGAGCGTATGGCGGGAAGGACCATCTACACGGCTGTAAACAATAGACCAAGAATATGGAGGATATCAAGCCATGAAAAAAATCAATATTCTGTTGGCTATCTCTCTCATCTTTGCACTTGCAGCCACTGGCTGCGGGGGAACTGCAAGTAGCACTGCGTCCTCCGCGGCGCCTCCAGCAAGCGAATCGGGAGGTGCGACGGCCCAAAGTAGCTCTGGCAGCGGAACTGGCGGCGGTACCGTCATCAAATTAGCCCATGCGGCGGCACCGGGCAGCGCCCGGGACTTAGGTGCACAAAAGCTCAAGGAAGTGGTAGAAGCCGAGACAAAGGGCGCCGTCACGGTGGAGATATACCCGGCCTCCCAGTTGGGCGGCGGTCCGGATCTCATTCAGGGAATGCAGCTCGGCTCTATCGAGATGGTGATTCTGCCCTCTTCCTTCATGGGGGGATTCCAGCCCCTGACCACCATTATGGACATCCCCTTCCTGTTCCCCGATGACTACGAGAAGCTCATGGCCGTTGAGGCGGGGCCGGCGGGCCAGAAGCTCAAGGATTCCACCAGCGAGGTGGGCATCACCACTCTGGATATCTGGCACACCGGCTACAAGACCTTCACCTGCAACAGCCCCCTGAACACCCCCGCAAATTTCAAGGGAAAGAAGTTCCGCGTTATGCCCTCCCAGATTCAGATCGCCCAATACGAGCTGTTGGGGGCGGCAGCCATCAACATGGACTTTTCCGAAACCTACAACTCCCTGCAGACCGGCACCATTGACGGCCAGGAAAACCCGCTGGACACCACCTTCGACATGAAGTTCCACGAGGTGCAGAAGTACCTAACCATCACCCACCACGGCGTACTGGACCAGTTCATTATGGCTAGCAAAGTCTGGTTCGATGCACTGGACCCCACAATTCGGGCTGCCATCGTCAAGGGCTGCGAGGAGGGCCGTGAGGTGGCGGTTCAAAACACCCACCTCACCGAAGAAAAGGCACTTAAAGCTTTTCGGGATGCGGGCATGGAGATTAAGGAGCTCACCGCCGAGGAGCGGGCCCAATGGGTGGAAGCGCTGGCCCCCATCAAGGAGACCTACGTGAAAAACTATGGCGAGGCCGCTCGGGAAATGCTGGACCTGTTTGAGGCGGAAATAGCCAAAAGTTGACACGGCGTGAAAACCAGCCGGTTTGGGGCTGTGAACATAGTCGCAGACCCGGCGGGGCTCATTTAAGGTAGACGGGTGAACCAGCGGTTCGCCAAGACTGTCTGCTTTGCGGACTTGGAGGTAACTATGCGTGAAGTTCTCTGGAAAATCGACCGCGCTTTACGGATGCTGGAATCCTGTATTCTGGCGGTGGGTATCATCAGCACTACCTTTATCATCTTCATTAACGTGGTGCTGCGCTATATGTTCAGCGCGCCACTAAGCTGGGCGGAGGAGCTGTCCCGGTACATCATGATATGGTTGACCTTTATAGGCGCTAGCCTGTGCGTGCGGGACAACGTGCATGTCAATATGGACATTCTCCAGACCCGGCTGCCCTTTCCGGCTGCCAAGGTGCTAGTCTGCATTGTGGATCTGATTGCGGCGGGGGCCTGCCTGTACTTCGGTAGTCTGGGTATCAGGCTGACTACCATTATAAAGACCACTCATCAGATCAGCACCACCATGCCGATGCTGCCCATGTGGATCGTGAACCTGTGTGTACCGTTGTTCGGCTTTCTGCTGGCTAAAAACTACATCCACCTTTTTGTGCTTAACCTGATGCGCAAAGGGGAGATCATCACCACCATTGCCAAGGGGGGACAGTCATGAGCATTGTACTGATCACACTGATACTGGGCCTGCTTGTTCTGGGGTTGCCCATCTTCCTCACTCTGATCATCCCCAGCGCCGTGGTGGTTGCGGGTATGCCCGCCATAGACGCCACCATAGTGATGCAGCGCATGGTTGTGGGTCTGGACAAATTCTCCATCATGGCTGTCCCTTTCTTCATGTACTGCGCCGACGTCATGTCGGAGGGGCAGATCGGAAAACGGCTCATCAATCTCACCAGAACTTGGGTAGGGCACCTGCCCGGCGGTATCTCCATTGCCACCGTTGTGGCCTGCCTCATCTTCGGCGCGGTATCCGGTGCGGGTAGCGCGGCGGTGGTGGCCATCGGCGGGTTGGTCTTTGGCCTGATGCAGCAGGGAAAATACGACGAGAAGTTCTCCGTCGGCCTCATCCTTACTAGCAGCACTCTGGCCATGCTCATTCCGCCCAGCATTGCCTATGTTCTCTACGCCACCATCACCGGGGATTCCATCAGCGAGCTGTTCATGTCCGGCCTGCAAACCGGCATTCTGGTAGGTCTTGTGTACATCGTCTACAGCATCATTGTCGCCAAAAGGAGAAAAACCCCGCTGCTGGAAAAGGCAAGCTGGAAGGAGCGCTTTACGGCGCTCAAGGATGCCGCTTGGGCGTTGGGGCTTATCGTGGTCATTCTGGGTGGCATCTACGGCGGCATCTTCACCGCAACCGAAGCCGCGGCAGCGGCGGCTGTCTACGCCATCATAGTGGAGGTATTCATCTACCGTTCCATGAACTTAAAGCAGCTGATCCATGTATCGGTGAAGTCGGGCAAAACTATCGCCATGCTGATTGTCCTCATCGCGGCGGGGTCGGTGCTGTCTTGGGTGATGACAGTCATGCAGATTCCCCAACAGCTTATCACCATTATGGGCGGTGCCTCCAGCGCTACCATCCTGCTGTTCATCAATCTGGTGTTCCTCATCGCAGGCATGTTTGTGGATCCCAACTCTGCCGTCATTGTGCTTACTCCGCTGGTATATCCCCTTGCCATGACAGCGGGCGTGGATTCGGTACATCTGGCCACCATCATTGTGCTCAATCTGGCCATCGGCATGCTTACGCCTCCCTTCGGCCTCAACCTGTTTGTGGGCACCAACGTGTTCAAGAAGTCCTTCGGCGACACGGTAATAGGTTCCCTGCCCTTTATTGTCCTCACCTTTTGCATTCTGATACTAGTGACCTTTATCCCAGATTTGGCCATCTTCCTGCCTAGAATGCTATTCCGATCGTAACATAGTCCCAATACCAACAGGAGGTATGCGTTATGGATAACAACCTGCCGGTTATTACAAGCAAGTGGTCGTCACAAAGGTCGGAGGACCGGTTTATGGTGGAAAATCCCGCAGACGGCTCCCCCTTTGTGGCGGTTCAGGGCAGCGGTGCCGCAGAGGTGGATGCCTGCGTTCGGGCGGCAGACAAAGCTTACAGCGACACCTGGCGCTGGGTTACTCCGCACGAGCGGGGGAAAATACTGGTGGAGGCTGCCCGCATCGTGGAGCGCCACTTCAACGAAATTGCCGAACTTGAGACAAAGGAGGAGGGCAAGCCCCTGTTCATCTCCCGCAGCGACACCCAGCGCTGCATCGAGGCCTTTGACTTCTACGGCGGCCTCATCGGCAACCTGCCCACCGACTTCTACGACCTTGGACAGGCATACGCCTCCGTTCTGCTGGAGCCCTACGGGGTGGTAGCGGGCATCATCCCCTTTAACTGGCCGCCGCTGCACACCGCCGCCAAGGCCGCGCCTGCGCTGGCCGTGGGCAATACGGTGGTGCTCAAACCGGGTGATCAGGCGCCGCTGGTGTTGATGCTCATTGTTGAGTTGCTCCAGAAGATCCTGCCCCCCGACGTGCTTTCGGTCATCACCGGGCCGGGGGTGGAGAGTGGCATGGCTCTTACCTCCCATCCGCTGGTGCGAAAAATTTCCTTTACCGGCTCCACCAACTCTGGCAAGGCAGTGTTACGGCAGGCCGCTGACAACGTCACTCCCTGCATGATGGAGCTGGGAGGCAAAAACCCCTTCATCATCCTGCCGGGTTGTGACATGGAGGAAATCCTGCCCGTGGCCTACGAGGGCGCCTTCTACAACAACGGGCAGGCGTGTATGGCCACCTCCCGTATCATCATCCACCGGCCCATGCACGACGAGTTCGTGGAACGCTTTGCAAAAATTGTCGGCAAGATCTACGTGGGGGATGGCATGGACCCAAAATCCCACATCGGACCGCTGGTATCCAGAGCGCAGCAACAGCGGGTGCTGGACTATCTGGATATCGGTGTAAAGGAGGGCGCCACCATCACCGCCCAAGCAAAGCTCCCCGACGACCCAAGGTTGGTAAATGGCTTTTTCGTACCCCCAACCCTGTTTACCAATGTGACACCGGACATGCGTATCGCAAAGGAGGAGATGTTCGGTCCTGTCACCTGCGTTATCCCCTTCGACGAACCGGAGGAGGCGCTGCGCATCGCCAATGACACTGAGTACGGCCTTGTGGCAGTGGTCTACTCCACCAACATCGCCCAAGCCAACCGCTTCGCCCGTCAACTGGACGCAGGGAGTATATACATCAACAACTTCTACCGCCT
>CALCSA010000036.1 GCA_937894185.1 uncultured Clostridia bacterium
TCTTGTCCGGGGTAAAGATGCTGCGATAGCCACCGGAATCAAAGCCGCCGCTATAGGTGTGTGGAGTATCCCCGGTGGCAAAGGCGAGATACCCTAAATTCTGGCGTTTTGGATGGAATAAAATGCGCTTGCAGATGTCCTCCTGCGTCATACCTATGCCGGTAAACAAAGCCCCCACCGACATGGAACGGTCGATCTGCGCCGAAGGTACCAGTACCTTGAGCATGGGCACTACCCGGTTGGTGGACAGCAGCACTACATTGCTGCGCTTGGAGAGTTGGGCAGCAAGGGCCACCGAAAAAGCCGATTTCCCGGAACCGGGGGAGCCGTATATCGCAATGATCTTACTCAACGGCTTCCACCTCCTGCGCTTCTTCTTCAACTTCGGGACTGTGCTCTTCCTCTGCCGCTTCTTCTTCCTCAGCCTGTGCCTGCTCTGCTTTCTCCAGTTCTGCCAGCACCTGCTCCTGCGCTTCCAACAGATACTTCATGTACTCCGGGTTGCCCCGGCAGACCAGTGCCAGATGGATGTTGCTGTTCTGGTTGAGTCCTGCCAGCGCCTGAGCCTGTCGCTCCGTTACCAGCAGCTCCACCGTCAGGGGTAATTCTTCCTCTTTGTCCCCAGCCGCCTGTTTATCGTAGTCCGAGCCGGTTTCGGTGGTCACGGACAGGATGGGTACATACCGCAGTTCCAGCGGAGCAGCAGCCAGATAGGTTTCCTTGGCTTCCTCATTGTCCAGACTGGCGTAGACGCTGACAATATCGTCCTTTAACAGCTTGCCGGACAGGCCGCTTTCAAAGGTCTTGATCCGCACTGACATGGCCTGCTTACCTGCGGGCAGCTCATATAGGTAGGAGTCCGGGAAGGGGATGCTGTCGCTGACTTTGGATACTAGCATGGTGTCCTCTGCGGGGATGTCCACCGCCGCATACTTGCCGGTGATGCTGCTTATGTCAGTGACAGCGTTTTTGGACAGGCCCCGAGCCGGGACGGTAACGGTCTGGAAGCTGGAGGCTTCCAACAGGGAGCCTTTGGAGATTGCCTGCTTGGTGCGGACAACCACCGCCGTTTCCTCGTTGGCCATCCGGGTGACCAACGGGGATAACACGAAAGCCACCAGCAAGGCACAAAAGATGCTGGCCATGCCCAACATGCCACGCTTGGTAATGCGGGACTGTCTGGGAGCTTTAGGCGGCTTCTCTTTTTTAACCTTTGGCGGCTTCGCTTTTTTTGCTTTCTTTTGCTGTTTTTGTTCCTCTCGGACTTCTTTTCTTGTTTTTATCGGAAAATTTCCCAGCGGAATGGACGGAGGATCAGTAGGGGTGCTGTCCGAGGCTGTTTCCTCCCGGGTCGGAGCCGGGGTCAGGGGTAGCATCTTCCCGAGATGGTTTTGGGGCAGCCTCCTGTGTCCATGACAATTTGGGCTTGGGCTTCTTTTTCACGGGTTCATCTTCATAAAGATACACCGGCTTTTTTCGCAGATTCATTCAGCGGCTTCCTCCTTTGGATTTTCCACTTTGCGCAGAACCAGTGCATTATCGCTGATTCTGACTTCCATGACATCGGTCAGCTTAATGCCTAAAATTTCTCGCAGGGTAACGGGTACACTGATTCTTCCCGACTTATCGATCCTTCGTTTAATGCTATAGTTTGACATGATAATCTCCTTTCTGTTTCTAGATAAAAATTATTTTCAGTAAAAATCCAGCAGATAAAAATGGGGCGAGGGGGATGGTATCACTCCCTTTCAGTTTTTTAGTGGCTTTGCCAGTTGCGGCGGTCAGGCTGGCCAGCGCAAAGGCCAGCGTAAAGGCTGGCAGTGCATCGCACAGGCCGAAGGTAAAGGCAAGGGCTAGCATCATTTTGTAGTCCCCGCCGCCCATGGGGTTTTTCGTGAGAATCAGGATGGCCACCACCACCGCTATGACCAGCAGGCCGGTGAGGGCATCGGCAAATGAAATGCCGCCGGTGCCCATGTGCAGGAGTCCGGCGGCAGCAATCAGGATGTGGGTCAGGTCGGGGATAGTGCGGGTGCGAAGGTCGCACAGGCTGGCAATAAAAAAAGAAATGAGCAGGAGCAGCTTGGCAAATGTCGGCATGGCAGTCCTCCTTTTGACAAAATTTAACAAACACTTTATGATGGAAGCATCGAACAACAGGATAGGATGGTACATATGAAAAAGTATCTGTTGGATTCTAATGGGAATCCAATAAATGAGCAGAAAAAACAAAAGGACTTTAATACAAAAACCATCGATCATAGGAAAAAGAAGGCTCAACAAAAGCTATTTCAAAACCTTACGGCCATTTTTACTCTTGCCACATTTATTATGACTGTATTATCAGGATTCCGATCAATCATGACCTACACCTACTATGGGGTCAGTTTAACCTTCTTTTCTTATGACGTTAGTAAAACATTTGTTGTGGCACTGAAATACGCATTAATTTGGTTCGGATTAATAGGCATTCCATACACTTTTTACGTTACAAAAGAAACTGAAAAAGTGAAACGGAATAGCCGGTGGCTGCTATCAGGTGTTACATCATTCTTCGTTGTATTGTTTTCTGCAAAAGATATGGTAGGGGTTCTTCGCATCAATGACCTTCCTTGGTGGAGCTTAATTATTGCTTATATTGGATTGAACGGTCTCTGCAAATATATACACCCACACCCGATAAAACAATATAAACGTTTTCGGACAACTCACAGTGCATTTAAAAAAGCTCGACAATTTCTGGAAGGGCTTTTCTTTATGTGTCCATCATCATGGCAACCACAGCAGCGCTTTTTCTGCTCTATCCAGGGGATAAAACAGATTATGAGCTTACTTGTGTAGACGGAGTGGAAAAGGTCGTTCTGTTTCATCAAAAAGACTACGTTTTTGTTGCTGACTATACTTTAGATGATAATGGTGAAATGCTTATTTATACCAAGCACTACAAGGTTGTAGATTTCAAAGACCGTGAGTATTCCAACATTAAGGTCGCTACAGCCCGTGTGAAATCGGAAGATCTCCCCCAAAAAAGCGGTTTGTCAAAAGATATAACTACCCAAGAATGCGAGAACAGTAAATAATATAAGCGTTACACCTCTGACCAGCCGTTGTTTCCGTTTGCTTTTGGAATAGTCCGGGAAAATATGCGGCGCGAGTTCCAGAGTTATGACGCTTAAATTAAATATGCTACCCGAAATAATAATTGATATTGCGTTGCCCTGCAGAAAGGACACCGGGTTTTCTACAATGAAACAGCATGCAATTACAGCTAATAGGGTCGGCCCAATGCTTATTGCAAAAGGCATATCAAAACCTAATGCAGCTTTAATATTTTGCAGCGTTGGATCAAATAAAATGTTGCCGGTTCCTATGTGTAGAAGCCCGGCGGCAGCGATCAGGATGTGGGTCAGGTCAGGGATAGTGCGGGTACGAAGGTGCAGATGGATGCAATAAAGAAAGAAATGTACAAGAGCAGCTTTGTGATCAGTGGCATGGCAACCCTCCTTGTCAGAATATTTGAAATTGGGCGGTTAATAAAAGAGGCAAAAATCAATTATAAAAACCTTCAAGTATATTAATCGTCAAATTTGCAATGTTACGACCGGCTTTTGCAGTTTTCTTATTGTGCATCATTAGATTAAGCAGTGTGCATAAGTCATGGGATATGGTATTTAAGACCTGATAGTCAAAGCCGTGTGTTGTTGCATGGGCTAACATCTTTAAGATACTTTGACAAAGGTAATCCTCCTGGGATGAAGGTACACTCTTGAGGAAATCTTGTTTGTCAATAGAAGATACATATTCAGAAATGGCGCCTTTGTCTAACCTGTGATACCATCCGTGAACACGCATAATTTCTTGAATAGCTTCAAATATTTGATTATGTGGAGACAAAATCATGTGATTGTCAGCATACCAAGAGTACCGCTCCAAGAATCTACCTTTCAACCTGCTCCACCTCCACAAAGGACTGATCCTTGAATACAATATATTGCTTCTGGCTTTCCTTATCGTAGAAGTATCCGCTGGTCACCGTTTCCCCTGATCCCGTTTCTATCCCAGC
>CALCSA010000037.1 GCA_937894185.1 uncultured Clostridia bacterium
GGGGTCAAGGTTCACCTTTACCGGGAGCTGATGCCCACCCCGGCTCTTTCCTATGCGGTGCGGGAGCTGGGCTGCGACACCGGCGTGGTGATTACCGCCAGCCACAATCCTGCCGCTTACAATGGCTTTAAAGCTTATGACCCCACCGGCTGCCAGATCGGCACCGAAATCGCGGACCGGGTGCAGCAGGAGATTCTGGGCACCGACTTGTTTGATGGGGTGTGCTGCGCCGACTTTGACAAGGCAGTGGCAGAGGGTATGATTGAGTATATCCCGGCATCCTTTGTAGAGCAGTATCTGGACCGGGTCTACACCCAGTCTCTGGAACCTCAGGTGTGTGCCAAGGCGGGGCTTAAGCTGGTGTACACCCCCCTCAACGGGGCGGGGAACAAAGCAGTGCGCCATATGTTCAAGCGGCTGGGCATCGAGGATGTCAAGGTTGTTCCCGAGCAGGAGCATCCCGACGGAAACTTCCCCACCTGCCCCTATCCCAACCCGGAATCCCCGGCGGCTCTGGAACTGGGGCTTCGCCTGTGTGAAGAAACAGGGGCCGACATCCTTCTTGCCACCGATCCCGACTGCGACCGTGTGGCCACGGCTGTCCTTCACGAGGGAAAGTACCGGATTCTTTCCGGCAACGAGCTGGGCATCCTGATGCTGGACTACATCTGCCGCACCCGTCAAAAGCTGGGCAAAATGCCGGAGCATCCGGTGGCCATTCGCTCTCTGGTCAGCTCCGCCATGACCGACAAGGTGGCGGAAAGCTACGGAGTGGAGCTGCGCAAGGTGCTTACTGGTTTTAAGTATGTGGGTGAAGTGATTGCCGAGCTGGAGGCCGAACGCCGCGGAGACAGCTTTATCTTCGCCTTTGAGGAAAGCTGCGGCTATCTTTCCGGCGGCTATGTCCGGGACAAGGACGCAGTGGACGCCAGCCTTCTGGTAGCGGAGATGGCCAGTGCCGCCAAGCTGGAGGGTAAAACGCTGGCAGACTGGCTGGAAGAATTGTATCAGAAGCATGGAGTTTGGCGCAGCGATGTGGACAACTTTATCTTTGAGGGAGCTTCCGGCATGCAGGCCATGGCGAATATTATGGAGCGGCTGCGCAACCATCCGCCCGCTGAACTGGCCGGGGATGAGGTGGCTTCTGTTCTGGATTATCAAACCGGGCGGGAAATTTCCGGGGGGCAAAGCCGGGAAGCGAAGCTGCCCTTTACCAACATGATCGAGCTCAGACTAAAAAATGGCAATACCATACTGGTAAGGCCTTCGGGAACCGAACCAAAGATCAAGGTCTACTACACCATCATTGCGCAAAGCCACGACCAAGCGAATGAGGAGACACAGGCCTATCGCAAGGCCGGAAAGTCCTTGATTCAAGGATAAGGTGAGCGGGTGAATGCCGCCAATCCATGAGACTACACGCCAAAGGACACGCTTCTATGCGTGTCCTTTGATCGGATGTGAGGGAGCTTCCCCCATCCCCCATCCCATTTACCTGTCGGAACCGCTGGAAAGCTCCTGCTTTGTTAAGTATTTTTGATTTCATGGGAATATTTCCAGCAAGGGTGTAGTTGACGATGCTATCCTTTACGTTTTAAGGCTTAAAAAAATACTTCGTTAGGGCACTTGCCATTAAACATTGGGTGAGGACAGTGGTGGAAAGCTTCCCCTTTTTTGATTGACGCGGGTGGCGATTTATTGTATAATGACAGAGCCAAACCACAGAAATGCCGCTGTGGCGGAACAGGCAGACGCAAGGGACTTCAGAAGGAGCGCATGGAGGGGAAACCGCCATGTGGATGCTGTCAAATTCGGTGAACACCCACCTGCATAATTGTGGGCAACGCCGAGCCAAGCCGGCAAACGCGCCGGAAGGTGTAGAGACTATACGGCAGCCGCCTAAACCGGAACGTCGGCAGGGCGAAGACATAGTCCGGGCTACAACGCAAGAGACATTGCGGCACGGGTAACCGTGTGTGGTGGAGAAAATCCCTCGGTGGTTAAACATCGTACGGGTTCGAGTCCCGTCAGCGGCACCAACGAACCCTCACACTTGTTTAAGGTGTGAGGGTTTTTGTATGCCTTTGTATGTAGTAATAGCAGATTAATATCCCTTGAGGGTATGATTGCCGAACGGTGGTTTTGAGGCAGATTTCAGCCTAAAAACGTTCCGGGAATGTTTGCAGGTGGTTTGTTCCCTAGAACGACTAAGGCATGATGCCCAAGATTCAATGATGCAAATTGTTGGTGATGGGAGAGCTAGCTGGAATGTTCCCATTAATTTAGGGGGCAACTATCCGATGAAAGCGTGTTTCAAAAAAAGTTTGCAAAAAGCACGCCCCCTACGCCCCCTGGGAGAATACCCACAGCCTAAAAGCACAGGTTTCACAAGAGGTTTTGGGAATTTGATCGGCTGAAAGTTTTTGAAAAGCACGCCCCCTGCTCTCCCTCTGTTGGGAAGTTGCCAGGGGGCAATGCTGTTCTATTGGTGTAACTGTTTTTTTAACAGTGGTTAATTTATTGTAAATTATATTTTAAGGATACTAATGTTAAGAAAGATATGCCATGATCCTCCGTTAAGAGAGTGCCATCATATCTTTCAACGATTTTTTTTATTATTTTAAGGCCTAGTCCATGATTGGAAGGGCCCTTTTGGGATAATACCTTTTTATTGCCGGAGAATTTTGTATTTTCAAGCTTTATAATTAGCACACCTGCTTGACATTGAGAACTTATTTCAATAAATTTATCCTTTTGATTATCTTCTAAGCAACCATCAATGGCGTTGTCCAGCAAATTGGAGAACACTCTCATTAAATCAACTTTGTCAATATCAATGTTCTCTGGAATATTGATATTAATTGTCGTTTGGATACCTAAGTCTTTTGCATATTGTATCTTGTTGGACAGTACAGCATCAACAATTCTATTTTCACAAAAATCTGCTGTAAGAGTTTCGGAAAATTGTGTTTCTAAGCTGGAATTATATTGTTTAGCTTCTTGTTGTTGTCCCCTTTCCATAAGAATATTGACGGTATAAAGATGATTTAAAATATCATGTTTTAATCCTCGTATGTAATCCTGTTGCTCCTTTAAAGAATAATAGTGTTCATATTGTAGCTTTTGTATATCCAGAAGATGTTGATTTTCCGCTTGCATTCTAGTTTTTTCAGAAATTTCTTTCATAAAAATCATTAAAACAATATCCGCAATAATGCAGATTGATATTTCAACTATAAGAATCGTAATATAAAATTTAAAATTATTTGCATTTAAAAAAATTGCTAAGTAAACAAGCGATGCCATGATCAGCATTTGAGAAGCTGGGAAAAAGCTGAATTTTACAAAGCTTTTCCAACTAAGCCCATATGCATTGCGATTAATAATGACTGAAAAGAAAACGGCAAAAAAAATAACCAGTAAATTGAATATTAAATAAATTAAAAAGTCATGTTTTTTAGAGTAAATAATCTCTATAAAAGGCTTGCCTAATATAGTGGAAATTAATACGGATGTAAAAAACTCGCACATAGTAATAGACAAAGAAATGATGATGTTTATAAAAAGTTTTCTTCCAAAACTATCATTAAAAAAAATATGCGAAGCAATTAAAATTTCCATAAATATAAGTATAAATCGAAGTACCGGCTTATCCAACACAAACACAGGAATTGCCATCGCCAACAAAAAAGTCATGAATTCTGCTGGAATGATCCATTTAGCCTTGTATCTGGACGAAAGCACTTGATGATAGAACCATGTCCAGATAATTGGAAAACAAAAATAGTTAGTAATAAAAGCCCCAGTTGTCATAGATGGACTCATATACATTCTCCTACAAAACAAGTAAATGACTCATTCAAATTTTTTGCATATGCGCGACTAATCGGAATGACGGTGCCATCTTCAAGAGATAGCTCCGTTCTTTTTATTTCTTTGATAAACAACATATTGACGATAAAGCTATTATGACATCGTTCAAAAGATTGGCGTGTTAATTTTTTAGCGAGTTCGGGTATGGACTCGTAGGTGGTTAAAACCTGTTCTGGGCAATGGATTGTTGAAATACGCTTGATTCGTTCAATATAGATGATGTCCTTTTGAAGAATTCGGAGCGTCCGTGATTTTAACTGTAAAAGAATGGATTCAGTTTGTTCGCCTTCAATTTGCTCGAAAGCCTTTGCAAGAGCCTTAGGAAGCCTTTGCTCCAGCTGTGATTTTAAAATAAAATTGATATGTCGGCTATCATAGACTTCTGTCGCATAATTTAGATAGCTTGTAATAAAGATGATCTTGCAAGTAGGGTTACTTATATTTAATTTTTTGGCGACTTCGACTCCGTTTAGATATTGCATGCTAATATCCAATAAGGCCAAGTCATATTGCAAAGATTCAAGGGAATCCAACAGTTCAAAAGGATTAAAAAACACATTCAAAACGGCTTGGGGATATGTATTTAAAACCAGAGAAGCAATTCGATCTGCATGCAGCTTATTATCGTCACAGATAACACACCTCAACAGAAGTTCCCTCCCGATGCTTGGCCTTTTCTATTAGTATACCAGCAAAGGATAAAAAAGGCAAAATTTGCTAATATTTACAGTAACCTTACCAATTGTGTCCGAAGACTTTTGGAAGGTTTATATTATGCTATATTAAATGATAATCAAAACGGTATGGGAGGGGAGCGTATATGACTATTGTTGTTGTGCGCAATAACCATATACGCATTACCTGACCCACGCCCGCAGCGCCAGACACGCAGTTAAGCTACAAAGCTCTGTTTTTC
>CALCSA010000038.1 GCA_937894185.1 uncultured Clostridia bacterium
TCCCGAGGCTCCCTTGCCCAAATTGTCGAACCGGGCGGCCAAAATCACCCGCTCTGCGCCTCCGCAGACAAAAATCTCGGCGTCGTCCCGCCCCGCCAGCCCATCGGCGGACAGCATTCCCTCGGGCAGATAGCCTTCCGCTCCAAAGGGCTGCACCTTTACCAGTTCCTGACCCGCGTAAAATTCACTAAAAAAGGCGTGGAGGGACTTTGCGTCGGAATACTTGCTGAGCAGGTGGGTGTGCAGGGGGATGGTCACCACCATCCCGGCATAGAAGTCCCCAATGATGGGGTTAAACACCGGCGGCTGGGCCAGCCCTGCAATCTTCTGCATTTCGGGCAGGTGCTTGTGCTGCTGCCCCAAAGCATACTGCCGCGGAACGGCGTAATCTGCCGGTCGGGCAGGGTCGGTATAAGCGGCAATGGCTTTCTTCCCCGCCCCGCTGTATCCAGTGACGGAGTGAGCGGTGAAGGGGTAATTGGCAGGTGCAATTCCCGCCGACACCAATGGGTAGGCCAGCAGGGCAAAGCCGCCGGCGTGGCAGCCGGGGACGCAGATGCGCTTGGAGTCTGCGATGGCCTTCCGATGAGGGCCGGAAAGCTCCGGCAGGCCATAGGCCCAATCGTCCAGCACCCGGTGGGCGGTGGAAGCGTCGATCACCCGGGTAGCGGGGTTGGTGATGCCGGCCACGGCGGCCCGGGCGGCAGCATCGGGCAGGCAAAGGAACACCACATCGGCGCTGTTGGAAACGCTGGCCCGCTCCTTCTCATCCTTGCGCAGGTCGGGGTCGATGGTCAAAAGCCGGATGCCCTCCCGCCCTGCCAACCGGTCGGCCAGCCGCAGGCCGGTGGTTCCCTCCCCGCCGTCTATGAATATCTTAATTGCCATAATACGATCCTTTCTATGGAGTTACTGCCGGTCTCCCAATAGCTGAGCCCGCACCTTGATGGGCAGACCAAAGAGGTTGATGAAGCCCTGACTGTCCATCTGATTGTAGTCGGTATCCTCCCCAAAGGTGACCACCTGCTCGGAGTAAAGGGTGTAGGGGCTGGAGGTTCCCGCCGGGAAGATGTTGCCCTTATACAGCTTGACCCGCACCGTTCCGGTGACGGTTTCCTGCGTGGAGTCCACGAAAGCGTCCAGAGCCTTGCGCAGGGGGGTGTACCACTGGCCGTTATAAACAATTTCGGCGTACTTGCAGCCGATCAGCTCTTTGTAGTGGGCGGTCTCCTTATCCAGACAGAGCCGCTCCAGCTCCTTGTGGGCGGCGTAGAGGATGGCTCCGCCGGGCGTCTCGTAAACTCCCCGGCACTTCATGCCCACCAGCCGGTTTTCCACAATATCCAGAATGCCGACTCCGTTTGCGCCCCCCAATTGGTTGAGCTTTTTTAAAAGCGCCACGCTGTTCATCTTCTCGCCGTCCAGAGAGACGGGGATGCCTTTCTCAAAACCGATGGTGACATAGGTGGGGGTGTCGGGCGCTTTTTCCGGGGAGACTCCCAGCTCCAGAATTTTGTCCAGCTGGGCTTCGTTTTCCGTCTTTTCCAGATCCAGTCCCTCGTGGGAAAGATGCCAGATGTTCTTATCCTTGGAGTAGTTGGTCTCCCGGGTGATGGGCAGGGGGATGCCCCGCGCTTCGGCGTATGCGATTTCGTCCTCCCGGCCCTTGAGCTCCCAGGTTCTCCAGGGGGCGATGATGGGCATATCGGGAAGGAAGGCCTTGATGGTCAGCTCAAAGCGGACCTGATCGTTGCCCTTTCCGGTACAGCCGTGGGCAATGGCGTCGGCCCCTTCTTTTTTGGCGATCTCCACCAACCGCTTGGCAATCACCGGACGGGCCATGGCGGTTCCCAGCAGGTAGTCCTCGTACTTGGCCCCCGCCTTGAGACAGGGGAAGACAAAGTCGTCTACAAACTCCTGAGTCAAATCCTCTATGTACAGCTTGGAGGCTCCGGTGGCAATAGCCCGCTCCTCCAGCCCGGTCAGCTCATCCCCCTGCCCGACGTCGGCGGCCACAGCAATGACCTCGCAGCCGTAGTTTTCCTTGAGCCAGGGAATGATGACGGAGGTGTCCAACCCACCGGAATACGCCAGAACTACTTTTTTATATTGGGCCTTCTTCTGTTCGCTCATAATAGACAATCTCCTTTATATTGTTCTCCAAATCAAACAAACTAATAAATATCCTCGAATTGCTTATTATTATACATATAAATTTAAGGAAAAGCAAGAGCCTTTTGAATAAATATTCTCCATAAATTAGTTTTGTGCGCTCTTGACAAAAAAAGCCTGCAGACAAGGCGGCTTTCGGGGATATCGGTTATCTTTCAGCAAAATGGCTTTATTAAACGAAAAATTTAGCCTTTTGCCTTGCTAATTCTTTGACAAACGGGTATAATAAAGCGTAAAGCGTTCCGGATTTGCAGGATGGATGGATTCTTCCTGCAAGGGGCTGGCATAGCGATAATTCTTTCACCGTAGAAAGGGGATGCTCAAGATGACAAGCAATCAAAACGTACTGCGCTGGCTGGATGAGATGAAGGCTCTGGTTAAGCCGATGAACGTCGTATGGATCGACGGCAGCCGCGAGCAGATGGAAGACCTTAAAAAGCAGGCTCTGGCCACCGGCGAGCTGGAAGAGCTCAATCAGGAGCTGTTGCCGGGCTGTACCCTTCACCGCACCGCTGTCAACGACGTGGCCCGGGTGGAGCACCGCACCTTTATTTGCTCCCGCAAAAAAGAAGACGCCGGCCCCACCAACAACTGGGAAGATCCCAAGGTAATGTACGAAAAGCTGCGCAAGCTATTCGGCGGCGTCATGCATGACCGCACCATGTACATCATTCCCTACTCCATGGGTCCCATCGGTTCCCCCTACTCCAAGGTGGGCATTGAGCTGACCGATTCCATCTATGTGGTGCTTAACATGGATATTATGACCCGGGCGGGCAAGGATGCTCTGGGGCAGCTGGGCGATTCCAACGACTTTGTGCGCGGCCTTCACTCCAAGGCGGATATTGATGAAGAAAACCGCTACATTTGCCACTTCCCCGAGGACAATGCCATTTGGTCCATCAACTCCGGCTACGGCGGCAACGTGCTGCTGGGCAAAAAGTGCTTTGCTCTGCGCATTGCCTCCTATCAGGGCTGGAAGGAAGGCTGGATGGCCGAGCACATGCTGATTCTGGGCATCCAGAATCCCAAGGGCGAAGTTAAATACGTGGCCGCCGCCTTTCCCTCTGCCTGCGGCAAGACCAATCTGGCCATGCTGATTCCTCCCGAGGTTTACCAGAAGAAGGGCTACAAGGTTTGGACGGGGGGCGACGACATCGCTTGGATGAACATCGGCAAGGATGGCCGCCTCTGGGCCATCAACCCCGAATCCGGCTTTTTTGGCGTGGCTCCCGGCACCAACATGAAGTCCAACCCCAACGCTCTTATCTCCACCCAGAAGAACACCATCTTCACCAACGTGGTTCACAATCTGGATAACAACACCGTTTGGTGGGAAGGCCTGGATAAGAATCCCCCCGAAAACGCAGTGGACTGGAAGGGCAACCCCTGGAACGGCAAGACCAGCGATGTAAAGGGCGCTCATCCCAACAGCCGGTTTACCGCTCCCGCCATCAACTGCCCCTGCATTTCCAGCGAGTTCTCCAATCCCGCCGGTGTGCCCATCTCCGCCATCATCTTCGGTGGGCGCCGGGCCAAGACTGCTCCTCTGGTGTATCAGGCAAGAGATTGGGAGCACGGTGTATTTGTAGGTTCCGTTATGGCTTCCGAGACCACCGCCGCCGCTTCCGGCGCTGTGGGTGTGGTTCGCCGGGACCCCATGGCCATGCTGCCCTTCTGCGGCTACCACATGGGCGACTACTTCCAGCACTGGCTTGACATGGGCAAAAAGCTGGGAGACAAAGCACCCAAGATCTTCAACGTCAACTGGTTCCGCACCGACGGCGAAGGCCACTTTATCTGGCCCGGATTCGGCGAGAACCTGCGGGTTCTGGACTGGATCATTCAGCGCTGCGAGGATTCTGTGGACGCCGTGGAAACCCCCATCGGCTACGAGCCCAAGCCCGAGCAGATCAATTTGGATGGCTTGGAAGACGTCACTGTGGAGACCATTGCCGGGCTTCTGGACGTGGACCAAAAGCTCTGGTTGGAGGACGTTGCCGCCATCAAGGAGTTCTACGCCAAGTTTGGCGACAGGCTGCCCAAGGAGCTTTCCGACGAGCTGGTGGCTCTGGAAAAGCGCTTGAGCTAATCAAACAAAGCTTAATTAAAAAAGTGGTATCGGTTTTGCCGGTACCACTTTTTTGTTCCGATGAATAAGAAAAACCGCCCATAGGGGGCGGCGAGAGCCTCACACTTCATGCATATAAATTCAGGAGGCGGAAGGCCTGCACCTCGAACCGGCTGGAAAGGCGGGAGCTAAAATCCGCAAACTTCTCGCTGATTTTGCCCACCGTCACCGAAAAGCTTTCCTCCCGGCCGTCCACCTTTCCCCTGCCCTTGCAAATCAGGTTGCCTTTTTTGTCCACCTCAAAGCCGCTTTCCAGCAGCTTACGCCCGTGGACCGAGAACTTTTCCTCCAGCACCTTTTGCAGGTCGGGAATCTTGCCCAGCTTGTCTTGCAGCATCTGCTCCACTTTGGAGTCCTGTGCGGCCTCAAACAAAAGGTCGGAGCTTATAAAAACGTTGGGTTTGGGAGCCGCTGACGTCTGACCGGGAGTGCGGTAGCGGCCTTCTTTCAGGGTGATGCGGGTGAATTTTTCATTCAGGCGGGAAAAGCAGTCGCGAACCAAAAGATCCCGGGAAGGCCTAACAGCAGAAGCGTCCAAGCCGCCGGAAAGAGATGAAACAGTCATGGCAGAACCTCCCCACACATACTATAATGGTTATCGGCAGGAAGAGCCAAAACTTGAGGGCCTTGGGAATTCAGTGATGGCAGGCCGGCGGGGAAGAACACCGCTCTGTTATGTCACCCCGACCAGTGAACCAAAGGTGAATCAAAGAATCAAGCCTGGGGGTGAGTCGCAGAGATGCTGCCCGGTTGCCTCACCGGCCAATAAACCAAAGGCGCATCGAAGCCTCAGTCTTGGGCAGGCCTTGCCAGCAGAGCCACCCATCCTCCCTGCTCCTTCTTTTGGGAGAGGGTAAAGCCTGCGGCGGCCAGAGCCTCCTCCACTTCCGGGGAGCGGGCATCGATGATGCCGGAGGTGATGACCACGCCGCCGGGGTTTAACAGCCGGGGCAGATCGGGAACCAGCCGAAGAATGATGTCGGCTACAATGTTGGCGAATACAATGTCAAAGGTGCCGGTGATACCCTGAGCCAGATTGCCTACGGAATATTGGGCGCAGTCGCCCACTCCGTTGAGGACAGCGTTTTCTCGGGCAACCTGAACGGCGACTTCTTCAATATCGGTGCCCCGGGCGCTGGAAGCTCCCAGCAGCAGGGCGGCTACCGACAAAATGCCGCTGCCGCAGCCCAGATCCAGCACTCTTTCCCCGCCTTTGATCTCCTCCTGCAACAACTCCAGACACATCCGGGTGGAGTGGTGGGCGCCGCTGCCAAAGGCCATGCCCGGGTCCAGGCGGAGCACCACATCTCCGGGGGACTCCTCCCA
>CALCSA010000039.1 GCA_937894185.1 uncultured Clostridia bacterium
CCCTGTGTGCCCGTCCGTCGCCTTGGGGTGACAAGTACTTATTCTACCATACCCGGTCGCTCTTGTCAACCATTATTTTTTCTTTTTTTAAGAAGTTTTTCTGGCTGATCTCGTGCGCCCCGCAGCAGGCAGCTTTAAGATAATAACATACCACCCTTCCTATGTCAAGGGGTTTTTACAATGAATTTGCGTTTTTATTTGGTTTCTGATTGTTTTGTGGCGAAATTCGCCTTCTTCCCTTGCCGGAGAGGGGCTTTTTCACCCTAATAATTTGCTATTATATATAAGGTATGTTTTCTCACTTGAGGCCCTGCATTCTGGCGTAGTGGAATAAGTACTGCTGAGCGATTCCTCCGGTCTCTTCCGCCCACTTCGGCAATCCGTCGGGAAACCAGCGCTCCATCACCCGCTTCATCCACACATCCATGGGCACGCAGTCCACCCGGCCCACCCCATACAGGAGGGCACAATCGGCAACCTTTGGACCCACGCCGTAAATCTTCATCAGCATCTCCCGAGCCTCCGGCAGAGGCAGCCGTGCCGCCTGATCCAGACAGACTCTTTTTTCACACAGGGCTTTGGCGGCGTCCAGTATGTATTTGGCCCGGAATCCACAGCGGGCGGGGGCCAGATCTTCCACCGTCAGGCAGGCCAGCCGTTCCGGGGTTGGGAAGGCATAGCCACCCGGTACCTTTTCCCCCGCCAGCCGGCAGAGGCAATCAATCATCCCCTTGTTGCGGGCGATGTTGTTGTTCTGGCTCATGATGAAGGAACAGAGGGCTTCCCAGCCGTCCTGACGAAGTACCCGAATCCCCGGGGCGAAATCCACTGCCTGACGGAGCATCGGGTTCCGGCGCAGGCTCTGTTTCAGTTTGCCGTAATCAAAGTAGGGTTTCCAGCGGGCATAAAACTCCTCTTCCCCCACTCCACAGAGGATAACATCCTCCCCCTTCCGCCGGATTTCCAGCAGGCGGCCCAGAGCAATTCCCCGAAAGGAATCCTCCTCCACCTGCTCCCAGCGAAAAGCCTGTCCGCAATCCAGAGTGGCGGCCAGATCAAAGTGGCGGGCCTCTTTGAGGACATAGTTTTCCCCCACGGCCTCCCCTGCCATGTAATCCATTGTCAGCAACCTTCCTCGCGGGATTGCCTGTCCGGCAAGGCCCCGCCCGTTAAAGTATAAATCCACGGCGAAATACAGATAGTATTCTAAATTTGCCGCTTATGAGACGTTCTTCTCTCCAAATCCTCATAGTGGCGGGGAAAACCGGTGAATCGGAAAGAATTCTCTTCCGCCGGCGGTTTTTGGAGACGATATCAGTATAGCAAAACCATAGGAAAAAGTCATGAACAAGTTTTTATCCCTATGATCATGCCATTATTTGATGTTTTTGCAGATTGGGTAAAGGGTGTAAAACTATTTGTTGAACCCAGAGGGTATTCATCCTCACTGCATAACAAATCCACAATTAAAAAAAGTTTTTACCACGCAAAAATAAGGCTTTCCACACTTTCCACAGAGTTTTCCACAATAATATAGTGGCGGTGGTGGAGCAATCATATTACAGCGAGTATAATATACATGTTTTCCCTGAATATACCCTGTTTTCTCCTGCCTTTCCCATGGATGCCCGTCCTATTTTCCACAACATATGTATTTTTCCTCCTTGTCAACCACCACAAATGGTTCATTCATAGCATGCGCATATTGCCTTTGGGCTCCAATTGTTTCCTCCGGGGGAGAATACTGGGCAAAATTCGGGGGATAATTAGGAAGGACGCAGCTGCAGAACTTCAGGTTACAGGTGGAATTTAGACATGGTGAAGGGAATTAATCGCAATATTATCGAGATCGCAGAAACCGGCAGTGAGGTGTTTGAGCGGGCAATTTTAATCGTCCGCCCGGACAGCAGGGATAAGGACACCAGCGCATTGGAGGCACAGGCCCGGCGGTATCTGGGGAGCCTTCGTCCCCGGCGGCTTTGGCTGTCCCGAAGCTGGCCGGCAGTAACCTTGCGTTATTTGGGTGCGGCAGGGCTGGGTTCTCTGCTCACTTGGTTGGTTCTGCAATTGTAGAATGTCAGATTTTGTGATATAATGACTGCAACGCGGTTATGATGTGTTTTAAGCCGGGCGGTTCTGCCGTCCGAACAACACAAAAAATGAGTGATTCGGGTCTGGGAACATCCACGGACCCGTACATATTGCATAAGGTGGCCGACTTCATGACATCTCTTTCCAAAAACGACATGGTATATGGCCGGGGACCCGTTCGGGAGCTGCTGCGCAGTGACAGGCAGACAGAATATCTTCTGCTGCAAAAGGGGCTGGAAGGCTCCATCGGCCAACTGATTGCCCTGGCCAAGCAGAAAGGGATTCCCCTTAAGGAAACCGATGCCCGGAAGCTGGACGAACTCTGCGCCGGGGGCAACCATCAGGGAGTGGCTGCCCAGGTATCGGCGGCCCGCTACTATGAACTGGAAGAATTGCTGGCGCTGGCAGGGAACGAGCCTCCCCTGTTGGTCATCGCTGACGAAATCGAGGACCCTCACAATCTGGGCGCTATCATCCGCACGGCTGAGGCGGCGGGAGCTCACGGTCTTATCTTGCCCAAACGGCGAAGTGCGGGTCTTTCTCAAACGGTGGCCAAAACCTCGGCGGGAGCGGTAGAGCATCTTCCCGTGGCCCGGGTGGCCAATCTTTCCGCCACCATTAAAACTCTCAAGGAGCGGGGCATCTGGGTATACGGCGCCGATATGGAAGGCGTCCCCTACACCCAAGCGGATTTTTCGGGCCCCGCGGCTTTGGTGCTGGGCTCCGAGGGCCGGGGACTGGGCCGGCTGGTGCGGGAAAGCTGTGACATGCTGGTCTCCATTCCCATGTACGGCAAAATGAACTCACTCAACGTATCGGTGGCGGGGGGCATTCTTCTATATGAGATCGCCCGCCGCCGGGCAGCAAGATAACGGCATCAACGGATCAGGAGTGCGCGGGTATGGATAAAAACTATAACGTAGACGACATCCTGCTGGAAATTAAAAGTAAAAAGAGCCGTCAGAAGGAGCGGGATACGGTGACGCGGCCTCAAGAGGCCGTGGAGGAATTCCCCACCCTTCGCAAGGAAAAGACGGAGCTCCCCATTGGAGAGGAGCCTTTGCAGGAGGGCTGGCATCTGGCGCCCGAGCCCGACGACTTGCAGGAGCCTCCCTCCAGCGACGGTGGGGAGGAAATCACCCTTCCCCCTTTTAAGGAGGAAAGAGCCGCTCCCCTGCGGTTTGACGGACATGTCCAGTCCATTACCGACCGGGCCAAAATCCGTCAAAACCGCTACGGGCGCTTTTCTCCTCCCCGGGAAGAACCGGCGGAAGGCTCTTCTGTCATCGATTTTTCCGCCTTTCGGGCGGGGGTGATGGAGGCTGCCGGGCTCACCGAGGACGAAGAGCCTCTGGGCAAAACCCAAGTGCTTCCCAATCTGTCCAAGCCCAGTC
>CALCSA010000040.1 GCA_937894185.1 uncultured Clostridia bacterium
ACCGGGCTCTGCTGGCGGGAGCCTTGGGCATCTGGGAGGACGACGAGCGCCTGAGGGACTCCTTCGAGCTGGCCCGGGAGGCAGGGCTTGGGTTTTCCTTTCTCCCGGAGGATTTGGGGGATGTTCACGAAAACACGGTGAGGATGACCTTTTATCTGGGGGAGCAGGGGGAGCTTGCCACCGCCCCCAAGCAGGTGATACAAGGTTCCTCTCTGGGCGGCGGCCGGATTCTGGTCACCCGGATCGGCGGTTTTGATACCGGGATCACGCTGGAAGCCCCCACCATTGTGGTGATGCAGAAGGATTTGCCGGGCATCATCAGCTCGGTGACGGCGGTGGTGGCGGCCTGCGGCGTCAACATCGGCACCATGCGGGTGAGCCGTACCGCCCGGGGAAAGCTTGCCTGCTGCGTTCTGGAAACAGACACCCCGGTGGGGGACAGCCTGATTGCAGAAATCAGGGCGCTGCCTCATGTTCTTCACGCCCAGGCGGTGACCATGGCAGGAGAGGGGGATCATCATGTACACCAACATTGAAAGTCTGATAGCCCTCACCCAAGAGCGGGGGCATCCCCTTTGGCAGGTGGTGCTGGAGGAGGAGATGGCCCTTTCCAGAGCCAGTCGGGAGGAGGTGTTGGAGGGGTTGACCCAGCGGTACCGGGTGATGGAGGCCAGTGCTCACCGGGCCCTTGAGGAAGCGTTGCCCACAGCGGGGAACCTGATTACCGGGCTGGCCAAAACCCATCACACCTACGCCTCCAACCCCAGCAGCCTTTGCGGCCCCTTCCTCAACCGAGTGATGGCCATGGCTCTTTCCGGCAGCGAGGTCAACGCCTCCATGGGGAAGATTTGCGCCGCCCCCACAGCAGGCTCCTGCGGCATTTTGCCCGCCGTGCTGGTGGGACTGCGGGAGCGGGATAACCTGGCTCTGGAGCAGGTGCTGGAGGGGCTTCTGGTAGCCGGAGGGATTGGAGCCGTCATCACCCGCAACGCCACAGTGGCCGGAGCCGAAGGAGGCTGTCAGGCCGAATGCGGCGTGGCGGCGGCCATGGCGGGGGCGGCGGCGGTCCACCTGCAGGGAGGAACCACCCAGCAGATGATCCACGCTCTCTCCCTTGCTCTGATGAATGCCATGGGGCTGGTCTGTGATCCTGTGGCGGGGCTGGTGCAGGTTCCCTGTGCCCAGCGCAACGCCTCTCAGGCGGTGAACGCCCTGCTTTCCGCCGATCTGGCGCTGGGAGGGATGGTCTCCATCATCCCGGCGGATCAGGTGATCGACTCCATGTATCAGGTGGGGAAGCTGCTCCCCGGCCAGCTGCGGGAAACAGCCCAAGGCGGAATTGCCGCCACTGCTCAAGGCAGATGCCTTTACAACCAGCTGTTCCACCCGGAAGCTCTGGCATAACCAACCAAGAACCGTGGGTATCACACCACGGTTTTTTTGTTGGGCAAAACTTTTGTTACACCCGAAAAACCTGTGCCGCGGACAGATACCCCCCTCCGACAAAAAGCCCCCCTCTTCGCGGGAACTTTGTCAACTCCCGGCGAATTTGCGGGGCCAATTGGTTGTAATTTTATCCAAACTGCGCTATAATATTGGATAGTTATGGGCTGCGTGGACAGCCCGGCGTAAATCGAGGGGGGATTTTTTTGGAGTCTGCCGACTGCCTGCAAGAAATCGAGCAACTGTTTCGGGAGCAGGCTTTGGACGGTGCTTATCCGGAAAAGGCCGCCCTTTCTCTGCCTGTGGCGGTGGAGCTGCCCGGCGGCAAAATAGCCGACGCTGTTTTTGCCTACGAGGAAGTTTCCGGCCGGGGCAGGCCCTTTGCCTGGGGCAAGCTGGACCCGGCCTCCCAAAAACCGCTGCTCTATGCCCGGTGCGAGGTTTGGGATTTTGCCTTTCCCTCCTCTCCGGCCCCCGGAGAAGCACTGGAGCTGACCCCTTGCCAGCCCCTTTCCGAAGAAGAGCGGGCCGACACCCTGCAGGAGCTGCGGGAGCTGTATGAGGGGCTGCGTGGCTTTGCCTTTGCTCCTTCCCCCGCGCCGGGGCAGCAGGAGCTGATGGACTACTACGCCGTCCTGTTTGACATGCTGGTCTGGCAGGAGCACCGGTCCTTTTATCAGGCGCTGGCAGGCCCTTTCCTAAAGTGGCTGGGCATTGATTGGGGAGAGGAGCCACAACCAAAGCCGGAAGATGCTTCCGGCGAAGATTTGGCGGCGGCGGTGCGGGAGCTTTCCGCCTTGTTTGTCCGCAAGATCGAAACGGATCGCCACAAGGAAAAGCTGTTCGACCGGATGCATCAGGAGCTGCAGGAGTATAAAAACGACCTGCTGGATTCCCTCACCCGCTCTATGGAAGGGGACATCATCAAGCTCATTGACGATATTGAAAAGACCATGGAGCTTTACCGCTCCCGCCAGTTTACCGCCGACAATTTCCGCAGGTTCCTCACCTTGTTTGAGGGGGTGGGAACCGATTTGACCGACCTTCTCTACCGCCACGGACTGGAACCCTTCCATCAGGAAGGGGACGAAGTGGTGGTGGGCCGCCAGAAGATTTTGGCCACCCTGCCCACCGAGAAGAAGTCTCAGGATAAAAAGGTGGCGGTTCGCCACGCCAAAGGCTGGGAGAAGAACGGAAAAGTCATCCGGCCCGAGCGGATTTCGGCCTATCTCTACACTCCGCCGCAGGAAAGCGGCACCGGCGACGAAACGTAATTTAACATATGGATAGAAGGATGGACACGGCATGAACAAAGTATTGGGCATAGACCTGGGCACCACCTATTCCTGTGTTGCCTGCATAGACTCCAGCGGAAAACCTGTGGTGGTCAAAAACACCGAGGGAGAGCTGACCACACCCTCTGTGGTGTTTTTTGAATCCTCCTCCAATGTGGTGGTGGGCACTCCCGCCAAGGAAAGCGGCACCCTGTACCCCGACGAGGTGGTCAGCTTTGTCAAGAACCGGATGGGACAGTCCGGTGCGGTGTGGAGCGTGCAGGGAGCCGAGCGCTCCCCCGAGGAAGTCTCGTCCTACATTCTCAAAAAAGTGGTGGCCGACGCAGTGGCCGCCCTGCAGGGAGAAAATAAATTAGCCCCCGGCGAAACCATCACCGATGTGGTGATCACCTGCCCTGCCTACTTTGGCATTACCGAGCGGGAGGCCACCCGCAAGGCGGGGGAAATCGCGGGGCTCAACGTCCTCAACATCATCAACGAGCCCACCGCCGCCGCCATCACCTACGGCATCAGCGATTTAATCGACAACCGGGTGGTGCTGGTCTACGATCTGGGGGGCGGAACCTTTGACGTCGCCATGATCGACATCACTCAAAACGCCATCAAGGTGATCTGCTCGGGGGGCGACCACTCTCTGGGCGGCAAACTGTGGGATGACCGGATCATTGAATACGTTGCCCAGGAGTTTGCCCGGCAGACCGGCTCCACCGAGGATATTCTCTCCGATCCGGAAACCTTTCAAGAGCTGGTGCTTTCCGCCGAGCGGGCCAAAAAGATGCTTTCCGCCCGGGACAAAGCGCCCATCGCCATCAACTACAAGGGAGAAAGAGCCCGGGTGGAGCTGACCCGGGAGGTTTTTGAATCCCTCACGGAAGATTTATTGGAGCGCACCATTCTGCTAACCCGGCAGATGCTGGAGGAAGCGGCGCAGAAGGGCTACGCCGCCGACCGGGTCAGTGAGATTCTCATGGTGGGCGGTTCCACCCGGATGCCCCAGATCACCCGGCGGATTCAACAGGAATTTTCCGCCCCCGTCAAGATGTTTGACCCCGACGAGGCCGTGGCCAAGGGAGCCGCCATCTACGCCGGGCGTCAGGCCTTTTTTGCAGAGCTGATCGAAAAAACCGCCCAGGAAACAGGCAAAAGCCCCAAGGAACTGCGGGACGAAATCCGCAGCGGCAAGGCAGATGTGCAGGAAATGGCCAAGCAGGTGAATTTGCAGACCGGGGTGATGGGAGTCGGGGCGGACATCGACATTGTCAACGTCACCAGCCGCAGCTTTGGAACCATCGCTTACAAAAGCGTCACCCCACAGGGAAACGGCGAGCAGGAAGAGATTCTCTTCAACATGATTTTAAAGAACACCGAGCTGCCAGCCGGCCGGGTTCAGGACTTCTTCACCGTGGCCCCCAATCAAAAAACCGTCACCATCCGGGTGCTGGAAAGCCTCTGCTCCGAAGAATTGGCGGAACCCTGCGAGGGCACGGAAATCGGAGAGGCCATTCTGGAACTGCCCGAAGGCCTGCCTGCGGGAAGCCCCTTAAAAATTGAGTTTGTTCTGGGCGAAAACGGCCTGCTGGAGATGACCGCTACCGAAACCACCCTTCAGCAGGAGGTGCGCGCCCGGTTCGAAACCGCGGACGCCATTTCGGAAGCGGACTTCTGTGCCGCCAAGCAGCGTCTGGAAGAAGCTATGGTGCTGTAAGCCCCATCCAATCTCATACATAACCGCTCGAATCCAATGGAGGATTCGGGCGGTTTTTTGTGCTGCCCGCAAAAATTCGCCAACAGATTTCACAGGATAAAACCAATCACTGCCAAAACCCGACCAAATTTTTATCCAGAATCTTCTATTCTATGTAATAGCAGTATTTTTTTGGGACAAGCTAATTATAAGGCCGGGTGATTTTGGGCTAGGGACTCGCCGGCCCCATATTCCACAAGGAGGCTGTTACATAATGTCGGTACGGATTTATCTGGCGGAGGAGATTCTGACAGCATATCTGTCGGGAGAGCTGGACCATCACGCCGCCCGGAGCATCCGGGAAGAGATTGACGAGGCGGCCCAGCGGGCTCATCCCACCGTTTTGGTGCTGGATTTTCGGGACGTCACCTTTATGGATTCCTCGGGAATCGGGCTGGTGATGGGCCGCTATGCCCTGATGCAGGAGCTGGAGGGGGAACTGAGAATCGAAAATCTGCCCATCCATATCAAAAAGGTAATGCGCTTGGCCGGGCTGGAGCGTTTGGCCAACATGGAAGCAGGAGGTGTCAAAAAATGAAGCCACTCAACGAAATGAGGCTGAGCTTTCCCAGCAAAAGCGCCAACGAAGCCTTTGCCCGCACCGCTGTCGCCGCCTTTGTGGCAGGGCTGGACCCCACGGTAGACGAGCTGACCGACATTAAGACCGCCGTTTCCGAGGCGGTGACCAATGCCATTGTCCACGGTTATCGGGAGAGCATTCAGACCATCTACATAACCGCGGCCATTTACCCCGACAACCGGGTGGTGATTCGCATTCGGGACAAGGGCTGCGGCATTGAGGATATAAGGCAGGCGATGGAGCCCCTGTACACCAGCTGCCCTCAGGAGGAGCGGGCCGGACTTGGCTTTGCCGTCATGCAGAGCCTGTGTGACAAAGTCCGGGTTACCTCCCGGCTGGGCAAGGGAACCACCGTCACCCTGACCCGGACTTTTTCCGGGCGGGAAAGTTGACCGGAGGTACAATGAACAAGGCGGTAACGCGCCAGGAGCTGATCGAAAACAACATCGGGTTGGTTCACTCCTGCGCTCAAAAACTAAAAGGCCGGGGCATGGAATACGACGATTTGTTCCAGGCAGGCTGCATGGGACTGATTAAAGCGGCAGATGCTTTTGATGTGGGGCGGGGTCTGCGGTTTTCCACCTATGCCGTTCCGGTGATACTGGGGGAGATGCGCCGCCTGTTCCGGGATGGCGGAACCGTCAAGGTGAGCCGCACCCTCAAGGAGCTTTCTCTCAAGATCACCCGGGTGCGGGAGCGGTTTTCTCTGGAGCATGGCCGGGAACCCCATGTCAGCGAGCTGGCCCGGATTCTGGAGGTGGAGGAAAGCCAGATTGTGGAGGCCATCACCGCCGCTACCCCCCCTCTTTCCCTGACGGCGGGGGAGGAGGACGGCGGGGGCCAGTTGGACCTGCCGGTGGACTCCCCCGAAGATATGCTCTCGGACATCATCTCCCTCAAGCAGGTGCTGGGTCAGTTGGAGCCGGGGGACCGCAGGCTGGTCTTCCTGCGCTATTTTGGGGGGAAAACCCAAACCCAAACGGCTCAGGAGCTGGGGATGCA
>CALCSA010000041.1 GCA_937894185.1 uncultured Clostridia bacterium
GTGGAACAAATGGCTCCCTATGAGCATACCCTAAAAATCAAGATGGTAGATGCGCCGGGCATTTTTGGCAAAGACGGCCTCGTGGTACTGAGGGGGAATCAGATGGGCGGTCAACTCAATATACTGCTCCATATTGGCCAGAGGAAAATCAGTGCCATACATCACCCGGTCCCAGCACTGCATATAGTGCAGCCAAGTGGAAAGATGGGCGATGTAGCCGGATTGCTCCCGGAAATACCGGTCCATGTCGGTGAAGCCTTCCAGCAGGCCGGAAAGATCGGTGGAAATATTGGGGTGCTTGCAGAGGACAGCGGCGGCGTCCACCACCCAAGGATTGCCCCAGTGGCACATGACAAACTCCACGTTGGGATGTTCTCCCGCCACTTGGTCCAAAGTGAGGGGGTGGCAGTATTTCAGCGGGTTGTGCCGCCCCGCCGTCTCCCCGGTGTGAATGGCCACCGGCTTATGGTAGGTGGCGGCCAGCTCCAAAAAGGGGCGGCAGACCTCATCGTAGACATAAAAGGCGTTGTACCCGGGGTAAAGCTTGATCCCCACGCATTCCTTGCGGCGCAGATGCTGCTCCACCAGATCCGCCGAGTCCCGGATGTCCTTCTGCTCAAAGCATTGGCGGTCCAGCCCCACACAATACCGCAAACAGGATGGATAGTTGTGATGGCATAGCTCCAGTTCCCGGTTGCCCATCACCACCGCCCCCACAATCCCCAGACGGGAAAATTCCCGTTCCAGATGTTCGGCGCAGTTTTGATGCCCGGCCTGTTCCGCCAGCCTGTCAAAGTGGGGAATATCACAAAAATGAATGTGAGCATCAATAATTTTCATGAGGGGATTCCTCCCGGAATGTGTTGGTTGCTGCCCGGCAACAACAGCTACAGTTTACACCATTTTTCCCGATTTGTAAAACCGTGTCCGGCAATTTTCTTGAAAGCTTTGCAATCTTTTTGCTATAATAAAGTATCACAGGATTTTTTACCGAAAGGAGCGGGAAGGATGAGTAATTTTCGCGAGATACGGCCGGAAGAGTGGGAAGGCAACGTCTTCACCCAAATTGGAAAGGACTGGATGCTTATAGGGGCGGGGGAAGGGGACAAGGCCAACCTGATGACCGCCAGCTGGGGAGCCATGGGGGTGCTGTGGAGGTTTCCGGTGGCTCACTGCTATGTGCGGCCTCAGCGCCATACCCGGGGTCTCATCGACGGGGCAGACCGGTACAGCCTGCTGTTCTTTGATGATTCGTACCGGGAGCAGCTCAACCTCTGCGGCACCAAATCGGGCCGGGAGATCGACAAGTTTGAGGCCTGTGGCTTTACCCGTCTCTTTGACGAGCATGGCACCGTCTATGCCCCTCAGGCCCGGGCGGTGGTTTTTTGCCGCAAGCTCTACCAACAGGATATGGAATCTTCCCTGTTTGTGGACCCCAAGATTCCGGAGCTTCACTACAGCGCCGGGGATTTTCACCGGGCTTACATCGGTGAGATTACAAAAATACTGGTAAAATAACAGCTTAACCCCAAAAGGGAAAAGTTCCCCGCCGTTGGGGGCAGAACAGTTCCGGGCCGTGGGTTTTCGGCAACAAAAAGGATGGCAGATGCCATCCTTTTTTGCGCCTGTCAATGGGCCTGCCGGTCGCCGTCCCCGGGGGCTTTCGCCTGATCCGGGGGAGCTTCCCCGCTTTTGCGATATTGCAAAGGTGTTTGCCCGTAGAGTTTCTTAAACACTACAAAGAAATACTTGGGGTTGCCGAATCCCACTTTGGTGGCAATGCTCTCCACCGAAAGGGTGGTGGCGGTGAGCAGACGGGCCGCGTGCTGCACCCGCACCTGATTCATGTAGTCGCTGATGGACATGTTCAGGCTTTGGCGGAACAGCCGTCCTAAATAGGCACTGCTCATCCCCATTTCGTCGGCGATGCCGGCAGGGGAAAGGGAGGAGTCCTCGTAGTCTGAGTCGATGCGCCGGGAGACTTGGGCGGCAAGGTCGCTTAGGCGCTGACGGCGTCTGTCGGCGCCAATTCTGGCAATATCCTGAAAGACTTCGTCAAACCGCAGGGTCAGTTCCCCTATATCCTCCAGCTGGTCCAGATACTCGTCGGTGACCAAAGGCTCCCCGGGCAGTTCCAGCTCCACCATGGCCTTGGTCAGCAGTTGAGCGGTGCGGCTGATGGCAAAGACCTGATCCCGGCAGGTGTCGTTGCGGATGCTGTCCAAAAATTCCAGCCAGAGCTGTCTGCCCTCCTCCAGCTCCCCGGACCGGAGCGCCGAGATCATCAGCGCCGCCTGCTTATCCGAAAAGTTGCTGATGGCGTTGCGGGGTTCAAAGTCCGGCTCGGTCCAGATGCGCTGCTGGGGATGCCAGTACCGCTGCCGCTGCATTTCAAGCAGAGTCTCGTAACATTCGGGAATCTCCGAAAGCTGGCGCCTCGGCGCGCTGTAATAACACCGGCAATGGAACTGGGCCGTAAGAGCATCGCAAAGGGGGCTGGCGTCCTGACATTGCTTTTGGGGCAGCAGGGCGATTGCGCTGCCGCCCTGATGATGAATGTAAGCGCTGGGGCAGTGCTCCAAGATGACTTGCCGTGCTTTGGCGGAGTGATCCACCTCGGCCAGCAGCAACACAAAGGGAGGCGCAGGGGCCTTTTCCGGCGCGATATTGCGTCCTTCCAACAGGTTGAGCAGGGTGCGGGCCTGCTGATATTCCAAGGAGCTGTGGACCAGCTCGGTGACCTGACGCTCGGTGGGGGCAAAGGCGTTGTCTGCCTGACGCAAAACCAGCCGGATACGGTGGAACGGAAAGTAGATGTGTAAAATCACCACTGCCGCAATCACGGCCAGCAGGATCATCCCAAGGGTAAGCCATGCCGCCAGATTATCCCGCAGCTTTAGCAGGCCGGGCAGGCACTCTTCCAGCGTTTGAATCCGCAGGTAATACCAGTTGTTGGATTCCATGCGGGAGTAGTAGCAGACCACCTGCTTTTTGCCAATCATCTTCATGAGATAGCTGCTCTCGTGCTCTTCCAGACCGGCGGACACCACGGCACGGCGAAAGTGCATGGCCCATCGGGCCACCGTATCGTTGCGGGCGGCAATCAGGCCCCCTGTCTCGTTGAGCAACACGCAGCTGCTTTCGTCATCAAAGGCGAGGAGCTGTCCCACGTACCAGTCGTAGGGGATGTTGAACATCAAAGCGCTTTTCTGAGTGGGGGATTTGCCCGGGGTGCTCTCAAAAAACAGGAAGGAGTAGTATTCCTTTTCCCGCCACGGAATACTGGGGAAGGCGGTGCGCCGGATAGGCTTCATACGGACTTCCGGGTTCAGGGAGCGAAAAAGCTCGGCAGCGCTTTGGTCGGAAAAGGTGTCGATAGGGGCGCTGAGGAGGTTGGGATCGGTGGAGTAGATAGAGCCGGTTGCATGGTTGTAGACGTTGATGGAATCCACAAAATCGCTGCTGCTGACATAGGTGTTCAGCTCCCGCAGGTTGTAGATTCTATCCCAGTCGGAAAGATTCCGCTCCTCCCGCAGCTGGGAAACGGCGGGAGTATAGAATACCTGCAACCCGTAATTGCGCACCATGGTGTCCATCAGGCCGGACAAAGCGTCGGTCTGAGCCACAAATTCACTTTCCATCCGGGTCAGGGAGTGGAGGGCGATTCCCTGAAAGGCCTGATAGACGATCCAGAGCACCAAACCCAACACGGCCAGCGCTCCGGCCGCGGAACAAAGGCCCACAATGACCGGCTGCTTTTTCTTGGCGTGGAGCTCTGTCAAACGTTTGGACAGTGCCATGGCATGTATCTCCTTTTACGTTCGCGGGGGGTGGCTTGGGGGAAAAGGGGGCAGTACAAACGGCTTTACTTTTCCCGGTTAATATTATATCATAAAAACATGGACAGGACGGGAACTTTTTGAATCGGCTCCAAAGGAGAAGATGGATTGAAACGAGTATGGAAGGTTTTTCCTTATGCTTTAATGGCGCTGATGTTGTTGACCCGCTGCGGCAACGGTTCCGCAAGCACTGTGAGCCTTCAAGAATTTTCGGGCTACAGCGGCGAGGTGGTGCTCTACTGTTCCATGCAGGAAAAGCAGATTCAAAAGCTGAAGGCCGGGTTCGAAAAACGGTATCCCGACATCACCATGCAGTACTATTTTGCATCTACGGGGAAGATTCTTACCAAACTGGCCACGGAAAAACAAACCGGCCATGTGGCCGCCGACCTTGTGTGGGTGGGCTCCTCCGCCGATTACATCCGAATGAAGGAGGAGGGCACCCTTACCCCCTACTTATCTCCACAGGCCATCAACATCCACCCCGCTTTTTTGGATGAGGACCACTTCTACACGGGAGCCCGGATTCTTTCCTTTGTCATTGCCTACAACACCGATCTGGTGCCTGAGTCGGAAGCTCCCCGCAGCTGGCAGGATCTGCTGGACCCCAAGTGGAAGGGGAAGATTATTATGACAGACCCGGGAGACGCCGGAAGCGCCAAGTACTTTGCGGGGACCATGCTGCTTGGTGATGCCTATGGGGAGGAATATCTTACCCGGCTGCGGGACAATGAATGTATGCTGGAAACCTCCACCAGCGGGACCCATGTTCAGGTGGCTCAGGGAAACTACCCCATCGGCATCGGTCTGGATTACGTGGTGGAAACCATGGCGGAAGGCGGGGAGCCCATTGCCGGGATCGTGCCGGAGCAGGATGGGGTTTCTCTTTACAGTCCCATCGGCATGGTGGCGGGAGGCCCCAATCAGCGCAATGCCCGCCTGCTGTACGACTATATTCTGTCGGAAGAGGGGCAAAAAATTTTGGAAGGCAGCCACCTGCAAGGCATCCGGGATAATGAGGAGCGGGAGGGAGCGGATATTGAAACCATCCTGCGCAACAACATGCCGGTGGACGATTGGGTCATCGATCAACAGTCCGGCGAATGGTTGGCGGCATTTGACCGCATCTTCTTTGAAGGCCGGATCACACCACGGTAAAACAGCACAGCGGAGCCTCCCAAAAAAGGGGCTCCGCTGTTGTTTTTGCCTGTTTAGATATCTTCCACAAACAATACGCCATCTACATTGCGCACCAGATCAATCA
Organism: uncultured Clostridia bacterium; assembly: GCA_937894185.1. Classification (GTDB taxonomy): domain Bacteria; phylum Bacillota; class Clostridia; order Oscillospirales; family Ruminococcaceae; genus WRAV01. The sequence continues at coordinate 5,104 of CALCSA010000041.1, forward strand.
CCCTTTGGGCATCCCAATTGCGGTTTTTGTTCTGGATTTCCAGCAGTACGCTGGTATTGCCGGAACTCATGTAGCTGAAAGGCTCAATATAGGTCATATGCCAGCCTTCGGTGCGAAGGCTGCCGAGAATGGCGCTGAATGGAGTTTCAGGCGAGTACTCCAGATACAGACGGAGCAGGGAAGCGGATTTTAAGTATCGCTCGTCAATTTGGTTGAGAGCCACAATCACCACAAATAGAAAGGCACACATAATCACCGCACCCCGGTAAAAGCCTATGCCGATGCACAGTCCCATACAGGCCGAAGCCCAAAGCCCCGCGGCGGTGGTAAGCCCTTTCACCTGCTGGTTGCGCTGGTTTCCGGTGATGACAATGGTTCCGGCCCCCAGAAAGCCGATGCCGCTGACCACCTGCGCCCCCATTCGAGTCGGGTCGGAGGCAGGGTTGATAAAGGTCACGCTGTACTGGTTGACCAGCATGGCGGCAGTGGCGCCGATGCAGACGATAATGTGGGTGCGAAGCCCGGCGGCATGGCGCTTTTTGCCCCGCTCAAAGCCGATGAGGCTTCCGCAAAGGGTGGCCAGAGCAAAGCGAAAGAGAATCGAAACCGTATTCAGCTCTTTTAAGTACGCAACGAACTCAGGGGCAAATAAGCTGTTCACTTTGCCTAGGCACCTTCTTTGTAAAGAATCATTCTGTTACACTACAAATACAGAGGGTTAGTCCTCCATAGGGGCCACAAGGCCTTCGCCGCCGGCCTGCTCCAGAGACCTCTGCTCCACACGGTTCATAAAAATGGGGGACAGAATGCCAAAGACGCAAAGCCCGATCAGCACCCAGCAAACGGGGGTAGAGAATAGGATGGCGGGGCTGCCTCCCGACAGAACCAGAGAGCGGCGCAGTCCGGTTTCGCCAATGGGCCCCAGAATCAGAGCCAGCACAATGGCTGCAGGGTTAAGGCCAAACTTG
>CALCSA010000042.1 GCA_937894185.1 uncultured Clostridia bacterium
GCCCTCATCGACTACTACACCCGGGAATCCGGCGTCCGTGGTCTGGAGCGAGAGATTGCTTCCCTCTGCCGCAAGGCCGCCAAGCAGATTGTTTCCGGTGAGGCGGAGAAGGTGAGCATCACCGGTAAGAACATCGAGAGCTTTTTGGGTGGCCACAAGTTCAAGCAGGAAAAGCTGGCCGACGATGGGGAACCGGGTCTGGCCAACGGCTTGGCTTGGACCAGTGTTGGCGGCGAGATGCTGCAAATCGAGGTGGCGGTGCTGGAAGGCTCCGGCAAGACGGTGCTTACCGGCAGCCTTGGCGATGTGATGAAAGAGTCCGCCCAGGCGGCCATCAGCTACATCCGCACCTGCACCGACAAGTACGGTGTGGATAAGGACTTCTACAAAACCAAGGACATCCACATTCATGTGCCGGAAGGCGCCGTGCCCAAGGATGGCCCTTCGGCCGGCATCACCATCTGCACGGCGGTGCTTTCCGCCCTGTCCGGCATCCCGGCCCGGGGCGACGTGGCAATGACCGGCGAGATGAGCCTGCGGGGACGGGTTCTGCCCATCGGCGGCCTGAAAGAAAAGACCATGGCCGCTTACCGCAACGGCATTAAAACCGTCGTCATTCCCGAGGACAACAAGGTGGATTTGGAGGAAGTGGACCAAATAGTTAAGGAGTCCATTCGCTTTGTGACAGCTAAAAACATCAAGACCGTGTTGGATACCGCCCTGATTCGAAAGTTTATTCCCCGCAAGGAACTCTCGGCTGAATCCCCTGCAAAAACCACCGGAACTTTGGAGTACCGGGAAGAGGAAGAGCAGCGGGGTGAGCCCTTGATTGCCCATTGATCCGGGAACAGATGATAAACCCTGAGACTGCTAAGAGAAAGGAGGTCGACTGATGAATTTTCACAACGTACAATTTGAATCCTCCTTTGGCACCATGAGTCAGCTTCCAGATTCCGATCTGCCGGAAATTGCCTTTTGCGGACGGTCCAACGTGGGTAAAAGCTCTATGATCAACAAAATTTTTAACCGCAAAGCCTTAGCCCGAGTCAGCTCGGTGCCGGGCAAAACGGTGACCATCAACTTCTTCCGGTTGGATGAGGTGCGGTTCGCCGACCTGCCGGGCTATGGATACGCTAAAGTGTCCCAGTCGGAAAAGGCCCGCTGGTCTGATTTAATGGAGGGCTACTTTACCTCCAACCGGGATCTGAGAATGACCTTTTTGTTGATGGATATGCGCCATCCTCCCTCCGAAAACGACCTGATCATGTTGGAATTCTTGCGGGGAAGCGGGTATCCCTTTACCATTGTGTTCACCAAAGCGGATAAGCTGAGCCGGGCCAAACAGGAGGCCCGGCTGGCGGATTTTTCCCAGGAAATACCCGATGCTTCCGGTCTGCGCCTGATTCCCTTTTCCGCTAAAACTGGGCAGGGAGTCGATGAGCTGCACACCATCATCGAGCAGGTGAGCCTTCAGGCATGATTTGGGTGAGGAGTGTTGGAAATGTTTGTATCGGACGCGCTGGGGGTTAACGAGTTGGACCATCTCACCATCGGCGGCGCAGATGCCGTGGAGCTGGCGGGAACCTACGGCACCCCTTTGTACGTGATGGATGAGGATTTGATCCGCAAAAATGCCCGGGCTTTTCGGGGGAGTGTGGAGCGGCATTATGGGGGGAAGGGCCATGTAGCCTTTGCCAGCAAAGCCTTTTGCTGCAAGGAAATCTGCCGCATTATGCAGGAGGAGGGCCTCTGGCTGGACGTTGTATCCGGCGGGGAGCTCTACACCGCGTTGGCGGCAGGATTCCCGGCGGAGCACATCTTCTTTCACGGCAACAACAAATCGGTGGAGGAGCTGGCCGAGGCTCTGGACAAAAACGTCGGCCGCATTGTGGTGGACCACTTTTTTGAGATGGAGCTTCTCAGCCAACTGGCTCAGGCGGCGGGGAAGACGGTGGACATCCAGATGCGAATTAAGCCCGGTGTGGAAGCCCATACCCACAAGTTTATTCAAACTGGGCAGATCGATTCCAAGTTCGGCTTCGCTCTGGAGACAGGAGAGGCGTTGGAAGGTATTCGCACCGCTCTTTCTCTGCCCAACCTCCGGCTGCGGGGACTTCACTGCCACATCGGCAGCCAGATTTTTGAGATCACTTCCTTCACCGTTGCCGCCCGGGTGATGCTGGGACTGGCAGCTCAGGCCAAAAGCGAGCTGGACTGGACCATGGAGGAGCTGAATCTGGGCGGAGGCTTTGGCATCAAATACCTGACGGAGCACTCTCATGCCCCGTATGAAGATTTCATGGAGGCAGTCTCCCGCACCATCGGGGATACCTGCCGCCAGATGAATCTTCCCCTGCCCTGCATCATCATCGAACCGGGCCGCTCCATTGTGGGCTCTGCAGGCATCACCCTTTATCAGATTGGGGCCATCAAGGAAATTCCCGGCATCCGCACCTATCTTTCCGTCGATGGCGGCATGGCGGATAACCCCCGGTACGCTCTCTATCAAAGCGAATACGAAATGTTGCTGGCCGGCAGAGCAACGGCCCCCAAAACCGGAGCCTATACCGTGGCGGGCCGATGCTGCGAAAGCGGAGACCTGCTGGGGAAGGAGATTCCTCTGCCCAAGCCCCGGGTCGGGGAGGTGTTGGCGGTTCTGGCCACCGGCGCCTACAACTACTCCATGGCCTCCAACTACAACCGGCTGCCCAAGCCCGCCGTGGTGATGGTCAGGGACGGCAAGGCCCGTGTGGTGGTTCGCCGGGAAACTTACGAGGATGTAGCCTCCCACGATGTCTGATCCCACCGGGGACAGACGCTTTACACCGCTGGACAATCATGATAAAATAGAATGGAAGTGCCGCAATCGGCACCGGTTGGTTCTGTAAAAAGGTCTTATTATAACCAAAGGAGTACATCCATGCGAAACAGGTTGGAGCAGCAAAGTTTGGAATATCTCTACAAGGCGGTTCTCTCTTTAAAAAGTGAAGAAGAGTGCGAGGCCTTTTTGGAGGATCTTTGTACCGTGCAGGAGCTTAAGGCTCTTTCCCAGCGGTTGCAGGTCGCCC
>CALCSA010000043.1 GCA_937894185.1 uncultured Clostridia bacterium
AACGAGGCTCCTCACCCCAACGCCGCCAAGCTGTTGGTGCGCTGGATGTGCGGCGAGACTGACGGCACCGGCGCAGGCTTTGAGCCCTTTAACACTCTGGGCGGATTCAGCGTGCGCAGCAATGTTCCATTGGTGGAAGGCAACGCCATTCTTTCCGAGCAGAACCTGATTCCCTTTGACCCCGAGTTCATCTACTCAGAGCTGATGAACTTCCAGGATTTCTGGCTGACTCTGCAAAAATAAATCCGGTCCCCCAGCGTATAAGCCCAATCAAAAAGCTGACCTCGCGACAAGACGAGGTCAGCTTTTTTGTAAAGGAAAAAAGAATACTGGCTCAGGCGGTGGAGACTTCCAGCTCACCGTCTTCTTCCACCTTGGTTTGAGCCTCCAGCGCATCTAAAGAGGTCCCTTCCTCCTGATGTTCCAGGTCCTCCAGACTCTGGGACAGGTGAGCGTTGGCCAGCATCAGCTTGATGCGGTTTTCCTGATTGATGCGGCTGGCACCGGGGTCGTAGTCCACCGCCACAATATTGGCCTTGGGGAAGTGGTCCTTGATTTTGCGGATCATGCCCTTGGCCACGATGTGGTTGGGCAGGCAGCCAAAGGGCTGGGCGGATACGATGTTGTTGACTCCCGAGTGGATCAGCTCGATCATCTCGGCGGTGAGCAGCCAGCCCTCCCCCATTTTGACTCCATGATCCAGATAGCCTGTGGCCATGTGGATGACACTGGCAAAATCGGCGGGTGGTTCAAAGGTTCCGTGCTTGCGAATGGCCTTGATCATCCCCCGCTGGCGGCCCTTGAGGTACCACATGGCAAAGCGGCTGACCTGATAGCGCACTCCGCCCCAGCCATACAGCTTTTTGTCGTGGATGGAGTTGTAGACACAGTACATCAAAAAGTCCAGCAGGCCGGAGTTTACCACCTCCGCCCCCTCGGAGATCAGATAGTTTTCCAGATCGTTGTTGCCAAGGGGGGAATATTTGAGGTAGATTTCCCCCACAATGCCCACCTTGATCTTGTCGGTTTTATTCCGGGGGATAGCGGCAAAGTCGTCCAGAATGGCCTTATAGTTGTGGCCCAGCCGGACGAACAAAGGCCCGCCCATCTGCTCCAGCAGACGGTTGTTCCATGCCTTTACCAGCGCCATGCTCTCCCCGGGGTTTACCTCGTAGGAAACGCACTGGTTGTAGATTCCCATAATGAAGTCGGAGTAGAGAACAGCGTACACCAGCTTGACCAGCATTTTGGGGGGCAGGGGCATGCTGTGCTCCTTTTCCAGCCCGGAAAAGTTGAGGGAAAGCACCGGAATATGGCTCAGGCCGTTTTTTTCCAGAGCCTTGCGGAGCAGGAAGATGTAGTTGGAGGCCCGGCAACCACCTCCCGTCTGGGAGATGAGCAGAGCGGTGCGGTCCAGATCGTACTGGCCGGATTTAAGGGCATCAATAAACTGGCCAATCACCAGCAGCGCCGGATAGCAGGTGTCGTTGTGGACACTTTGCAGTCCTTCATCCACAATTCCCTTGTGCTTGGTTTTCAGTACCTCCACCTTGTAGCCGTGCTGGGTGAATACGCCCTTCATCAGTTCGAAGTGAAAGGTGAGCATATCGGGAATTAAAATGGTGTGGGTCTTTTTCATCTCCGCGGTGAAAAGAGGCTTTACCATCAAACCGTTTTTATCACGCATGAACCGTCACCTCCCGTTCCTCCATAGCGGCCAGCAGGCTGCGCAATCTAATTTTGACAGCGCCCAGATTGTTGATCTCGTCAATCTTAAGCTGAGTGTACAGCTTCCCGCCCCGGCGCAGAATATCCTTGATCTCGTCGCTGGTCACGGCGTCCAGACCGCAGCCAAAGCTGATCAGCTGCACCATCTCCATATGGGGGTGCTCCACGGTAAAGCGGGCGGCGTTGTACATTCTGGCATGATAGGTCCACTGGTTCAG
>CALCSA010000044.1 GCA_937894185.1 uncultured Clostridia bacterium
CGCGTGGGGCTACATCTAAACCACACGTTGGCAAACGCACCACCGCCGCGGCAGCGACAACCTTCGCCCCAGCGCCCGCTGAAGAATCGTGGCTCCCACACAAAAAAATACACACTACCTCTTTCCGCGGGAAAATTAAATCTGCCTTTACGTGGCCAAAGACCGCCCGATTGGGCAAAGTCTGCGGCCTTTCTAGGGATATTTGCAGATGCAAAGGAGAATGACAGATGGCCCAACAAAATCAGCCCATTGAGGCTGCCCAACCCGAACTTTCGGAGCTTTTAAGAATCCGCCGGGAAAAGCTGGCGGACCTAAAGGCCCGGGGAAAGGACCCCTACCTCCAAACGAAATTTGAGCGGACAAGCTCCGCCAAAGCAATTCTCGAAACATTCGAGGAGGTGGAAGGCTCCACGGTTTCCATCGCAGGGCGGATTATGTCCAAACGGGATATGGGCAAAGCTTCTTTCCTGGATGTGGCGGATCAAAGTGGCCGCATTCAAATTTATGCCCGCATCGACGAGATGGGCGAAGAATCTTACGAGGAAATGAAAAAGTGGGATATTGGAGATATCGCCGGGGTACAGGGCGTGGTATTCCGCACCCGCCGGGGAGAGATTTCCATTAAATGCACCGAGATGACCCTTCTCTCCAAGTCCCTTACTCCCCTGCCGGAAAAATTCCACGGCCTGAAGGATACCGACCTGCGTTACCGTCAGCGCTACGTGGATCTCATCGTCAATCCCGAGGTTCGGGATACCTTTGTCAAGCGCTCCCATATTATTCGGGAAATCCGCAGCTATCTGGATTCTCAGGGCTTTCTGGAGGTGGAAACCCCCGTTCTTCACCCCATTGCCGGCGGTGCTGCCGCGCGGCCCTTTATCACCCACCACAACGCTTTGGATATGGACCTTTACCTGCGCATTGCGTTGGAGCTCCATCTCAAGCGCCTGATTGTGGGCGGCTTTGACCGGGTATATGAACTGAGCCGGGTGTTCCGCAACGAGGGCATGTCCACCCGCCACAACCCCGAATTTACCATGTTGGAGCTCTATCAGGCCTACACCGACTTTGAAGGCATGATGAATCTGGCGGAAAACCTGATCCGCAACGCGGCTCACAAGGTGCTGGGCACCGGCAAGATTTCCTTTGGGGGCGTGGATCTGGACTTGGATCAGCCCTTCCAGCGGCTTTCCATGCTGGATGCAGTCAAGCAGTATGCTGGCATTGATTTTTCCACCGTGGCCACCATGGAAGAGGCCAAAGCTCTGGCCAAAGAGCACAATCTCCCGGTGGAGGACCGCCACGGCAAGGGCGATGTCCTCAATATGCTGTTTGAAAAATACTGCGAGGAAAAGATTGTCCAGCCCACCTTTATTTTGGGGCACCCGGTGGAGATTTCTCCTCTGGCCAAACGGGACCCCAACAAGCCGGGCTACACCGAGCGGTTTGAGCTGTTTATCATCGGACGGGAATACGCCAACGCCTTTTCCGAGCTCAACGATCCCTTGGACCAGCGGGAGCGCTTTATGCATCAGGCGGCCCTCAAGGCGGCGGGGGATGATGAGGCCAACGATGTGGACGAGGACTTTTTGGCAGCTCTGGAATACGGCATGCCCCCCACCGGAGGCATGGGCATCGGCATCGACCGTCTGGTGATGATGCTCACCGATTCTCCCTCCATCCGGGACGTCCTCTTCTTCCCCACCATGAAGCCGATCTGACAGGCAGGCGTTCTTCCTGCTTTTGCAATGCAAAATGCAGGCAGCAGCCGTTCTTGCAAGCTAAAAAACGATAGAATAAGGCTGTTTTACCAAAATTCTGAACAGAACTTAAACTTTTGAAAGATATTTTTAAGAAAATTTCAAATAAACCTTGCGGGGGGCTACTAAAGCCCTCCGCATTTTGTTATAATTAAGAGCGTGGCTTTGCGGTTGAATATCAGTCACATATTTGATGAAGGAGGTTTGTACTTATGATGGAAAAACTGGATCAGCTATTCCACGTCTCCGAGAAGGGATCGTCGGTAAAGGTGGAAATTCTGGCGGGTCTTACCACCTTTGCAACCATGGCCTATATTCTGCCGGTTAATATGAATATTCTCTCGGCAGGCGGGCTGGAGGCAGGCGCTGTATTTATGGCCACCGCTTTGGGCTCGGTGATCGGCACCGTCTTGATGGCGCTGCTGGCAGGGTTGCCCTTTGCACTGGCGCCCGGTATGGGGCTCAACGCCTTTTTCGCGTTCTCTGTTGTCATTGGATTTGGCTATTCTCCCTCGTTTGCGTTGGCCGCTGTTCTCACCGAAGGCATCATCTTTGTGATTATGAGCCTGACCGGTGTGCGCTCGGCTCTTTTTAACGCCATTCC
>CALCSA010000045.1 GCA_937894185.1 uncultured Clostridia bacterium
GATTCTAGCGGTTCGGGCCATCACCCTGCCGGGAGCTGCCGCAGGACTGGAATTTTATCTCAAGCCCAACTTCCACAACCTGATGTATGATGCCGAAGGCAAGTTTCGTTTGGGCGAGGCGATCTTTGCGGCTATGGGCCAGTCCTTTTTCACCCTCTCCCTGGGGGTCGGGGCCATGGCGATTTTTGGAAGCTACATTGACAAGGAGCGCCGCCTGCTGGGCGAAGCCCTAAGCGTCGGCATTTTGGATACCTTTGTGGCTCTGGTGATCGGCCTTGTCATTTTCCCCACCGCCTTTGCTTTTGGAGTCAACCCGGGGCAGGGACCCGCCCTTGTGTTTATCACCCTGCCCAACATTTTTAACTCCATGCCCGGCGGACGGCTGTGGGGCAGCCTGTTCTTTGTCTTTATGACCTTTGCGGCCCTTTCCACCGTCATTGCCGTGTTTCAGAACATCATCTCCTTCTCCATGGATATGTGGAATTGGAGCCTGAAGAAGTCAGTGCTGTTTAATCTGGTGGTCATTGCGGTGCTAAGCCTGCCCTGCCTGCTGGGCTTTAACGTATGGTCGTGGATTCAGCCCTTTGGGGAAGGCTCCATGATTCTGGATCTGGAGGACTTTATTCTCTCCAACAACATCCTTCCCTTGGGCTCCCTGCTCTACCTGCTGTTCTGTGTTTCCAAGCGGGGATGGGGTTGGGAAAAGTTTATGGAGGAAGTCAACACCGGCGAGGGGCTGCGCTTTCCCAACGCCCTGCGGTTCTACATGACATGGATTCTGCCGCTGGTGGTTCTGGTCATCTTTGTGGTGGGCTACATGCAAAAATTTGGACCCGCCAGCTGAGGGTTTTTACCTGCAAACAAAAAACACGTATCGTCTTTGAGGCGATGCGTGTTTTTTTAATCCTGCGCGGCAAAAAAGCGAAGGCCCCTAATCCAAGGCCTTCGCCCTTTAGCACTGTGTTATCCGATATAGTTGCGTGGATTCATAATCTGACCGTTATACCGCACCTCGAAGTGGAGGTGGTTGCCGGTAGAGTTGCCGGTACGTCCCACAGAGGCGATAACATCTCCCTGATTGACATACTGACCCACGGAGACATGAATGGCGCTGGCGTGGGCGTAAAGGGTGGTAAAGCCGTTGCCATGATCCACCACAACATATCTTCCGTAACCGACGCCGCTGTGCACTACACGGGCCACTCGGCCAGATGCCGCGGCAAAGATAGGTGTGCCGGAGGGGCGGGGAATATCCACGCCGGTGTGTCCGGGATAGCCGCCCAGCCCCACGTTGATGGCTCCACCCTGAGTGGGCCACATAAAGCCGGAACTGTTGACACGGGCGCCACCGCTGGAAGAAACGATGTTCTTAGGGTCGTTGGTTCCTACAATGACTTTTTCGGTAACGGGAGCCTGGATCAGCACCCGATCCAGAATTTCACGGCTGACCTCTACTCCGTTGATGGTGGAGATGGCGGCGGTCACCCGCTGCAGCCCTGCTTGTCCTTTGACGCTGGGCATCCGGTAGCCCTTGACATAGGTGGAGGTTTCGATTTCCTCCACTTCGTAGGGCACTTCTTCCTCGTAGACAGTGGTATAGGTGCTTTTCAACGCCATAAAGGGCCGGGCCTGATTGAGCAGCAGCTGCTGCCCCGGCCGAAGGCCTACCTCTTCCAGATCGGGGTTGAGGGCCACAATGCTATCGTAGGACAGACCGGTTTTGGTGGCGATCAGGGAAGGAGAATCCCCATACTCAACGGTATAAATCTCGTCCACCGTCTCATAGGAGTGGATTTTTGCCTTCAGGCTCTTTTGATCCACAATGGAGCTGAGGGGATACACCCCCAGATCCGTTACCCGGATACGCTTGGCAAAATTGATCTCCTCGCCCTCGACCCCGGTAGCAGCCTCCTTCATAATGGACTCCAGCTCCCCAATCAAAGGGGCGCTGTCCCGCACGGCACCGTAAAATCGGTCGTCTACGTAGAATCCGTAGGCGTTGACAATCTTATCCTGAGAGGTTGCCAGAATTCGGTTGGCCAGCTCCTCCTGAGAGGTGTACTCCTCCCCTTGGCTTGCCTCCCGCACCACAAAGTGCGGAATTTCGATCAGGGCGCTGGTGTCAGAGGTGATGTAGCGCTCCTTAATGATCCGGGCCGCGGCTTCAAAGTCCGACTCCACTTCGATAAATCCGATGCAGGAATCCTTGTAGTACACATCCAGTCCAATGGGCTGGTTGATCCGTCCGCCGATCAGATTGAACAGCAAAATGGCCGCCACAATGGGGACGGCATAGTTGAATAGGGTGCGCAGAATGGTAAACAGCAGCCGCAAAAAGGTCAGGCCGATTTTAACGTAGGCGTTAACGGGAACCTTGCCGTCCCGCTTGCTGCGCTCGATGACAGGGCGCATCTGACCACGAACGGTTCCCAGCCGCATAAAGGGCGCGGCAATTCCGTGAATCACCCTCTTGCGAAAGCGGGTCAGCGCCTCCTTAAACCTCTCCCACCGGTGGAGGGAGCTGCCGTGGAGGCGGACAAAAAAACGCCGAATCCGACGGTGCATTCTCAACCGCTTGCGCAGCAGGGTAATGCCCAGTACGTAAAGATTTTTATAGATCAGAATTAATGTAAAGCGCAACAGAGTTGGTCTGTGGGTATTGTCCATCCGGCGTGGTCCGGAGGATGGCCCAGTTTTTCGGATCCGGTTGCGGTGTACAATTTTCGGTTCCTTACTTGGCTGTGCCAAAAATTCACCCCCTGGGACATCCAAACAGCGTCGCCAGTCCCTTACAGCTTGATTGTATCGTTGCTTATTATACTAGCTTTTCTTAAAAAATGCAAACCGGCCTAAAGACGATGCAAAGCGGCTTCCCAAGAAAAGAAGCGGCAGACTGACTGGTTAAAAACCCACGGAAACAAGGCGCTTGCCCCGCGGGAATCGGCTTTGGCCTTCGGCATAAGAACGGGACAGCCACCCGGGGCAAGGGGTGACTGTGGCGGTCAAAGGTTTATTGGCTGGTGACAGTATCCTCTGCCAGCTCTTCAATTTTGCGGAATTTTTTGCGGTCTCCCATCAGTTTGGTGCGGATGCTCTCGAAGATGATGTAGAGGCAGGGAACCACAAACAGGGTTACCAGAGTGGAGAGGGTCAATCCAAAGACAATCACCGTAGCCAGAGGTTGCATCACCTCGGAACCCTCCTGACTGCCTACCATCATGGGCACCAGTCCCAGCACGGTGGTCAGGGTGGTCATCAAAATCGCCCGCAGACGGACGGGGCATCCCTCCTGAATGGCCATGAGCAGCGACATGCCTTTGCCTCGCAGCAGGTTGATGTAGTCGATCAGCACAATGCCGTTATTGATGACCACACCGATGAGCACCACCAGTCCCAGTGCCGCCGTGATGCCAAAGGTCTGCCCGGCAATCCAAAGGCCCAACATACCGGAGGAAAGGGCCACGGGCACAGCAAACATGATGATGAAGGGGTAGAACAGGGATTCAAATTCGGCGGCCATAATGGCGTAGACCACAAACAGAGCCACCACCGCCGCATAAACCAGATGCGCGATTTCTTCATCCATGAACTCCTGCTCACCGGTGGGTTCGATGGTTACTCCCTGGGGCAGAATATATTCCGCCGCAATCTTGCGGTCAATCTCCCGGGTGACGGAGCCCAGATCCCGGTCTCCCAGATAGCCGTTGAGAGTCACGTAAGTTCGCTGGTTCAGCCGGGAAATGGTGGTGGGGGATTGAATGATTTCCACGGTGGCCACCTCCCGCAGGGGAATGGAAATTCCGGTGGGAGTAGGAATCAGCAGAGTTTCCAGCTGCTCTAAGTTGTCCACGGCATCGGTGCCCTTGGTCACCCGCACGTCGATTTCGTCTCCCTCCACCTTAAAGACAGTGGCTTTGTTTCCCGATACCGAGCTGTTGACGCTGCTCATAATGCTCTGGGCGGTCAAACCAAAGGAGGAGGCCCTCAACCGATCCACCTTGACCACCGCCTGAGGCAGGGTTTCGTCCACCGAGTTGGAAACATCCCGGAGTCCTTCCACATTGCCCCGGAGCAGCTCCACCAAATCGTCGGTGACCTCAATCAGCTGCTGGATGTCGTCACCCACAATGTTGTACTGAATATCGGCGGTGGACATCCCCATATCCATCATGGAAGTGACGGCCTCTACCTTGATTTCGGCTCCCGCAATGTCGGCAAGGCTTTCCCGAATGGTGTCGGCCACCTCCACAGAGGAGCGGTTGCGCTCCTTCATGGGACTCAGCACCACGTTAATGGAAGCGGAGTTGCTGGAGCCTGTCATAATGCCATCCCCGCCAATGGTGGTGGAGACATTGGTAATCTCGGGCACTTCTTCCAGCCGGTCCAGAACCTGCAGGGCGGCCCCCTGAGTCCGGTCCAGCACAGCGCCGGAGGGTAGCTTGACGTTGATGATGATTTGCCCCTGATCTGCCGCGGGAAGGAACTCCATGCCCACAAACATCACGGAAGCCAGAGAGCCTATGGTAAAGACAATGGATGCAATGATGACGATGGCCTTGTGGCCGGTGGCCCACTTGAGAGCCTTGCGGTAATGGCCGTCCAGAGCATTGATGCCCCGGGTCCAAATATCCATAAACCGGTCCAGATGGGTTTGCTTTTCCCGCTGGGATTTGGGCGGGGTGAGGAAGAGGGAGCAGGCCAAAGGCACAAAAGTAAGGGCTACCAGCAGGGATGCTCCCAGAGAGAAGGAGACGGAAAGGGCCAGATCGTTAAACACCTGAGCAATCATACCGCCCATCCAAGCCACCGGCACAAAGACCGAGACGGTGGTTAGGGTGGAGGTGACAATGGACATGGAAACCTCCCGGGCGCCGTTGATGGCGGCTCGGCCCCGGCTTTCCCCCCGTTCCATTCGGCGGAAGATAGATTCCAGTACCACAATGGAGTTGTCCACCAGCATGCCCACCCCCAGAGTCATTCCTCCTAGGGACATCATATTCAGGGTCATGCCGGCAAAGTACATAAAGGAAAAGGTGATGATGATGGACAAGGGAATAGAGGCCCCCACCACCAGAGTAGCCCGCAGGTGGCGCAGGAACACAAAGAGGACGATGATGGCCAGAATGGTTCCGCTCACAGCGGTGCTGGCCACCGAGCGGATGGAAAGGGTGATGTAGTCGGCAGGGTCCAGAATCACCCGGATTTCCAGCTCGGGAAACTCCTCAATAATCCGGTCCAGCTCCTTCATCACGGCGCGGGACACGTTGACGGTGTTGGCGTTGCTCTGCTTCTGAATGGTCATGGTGACGGCGGGATCTCCGTCCAGATAGGAGTAGGAGGCCCTGTCTTTATAGGTTTCCCGCACCTCGGCGATGTCCCGCAGGTACACCACGCCACCTCGGGGGGTTGCAATGGGCAGGCTGCGGATGTCCTCCAGATCGCCAAACTCGGCGTCCACTTTAATGGTGAGGTTTTGGCCTGCCTCTTCCACCGCGCCGGTGGGAGCGGTAGAGTTTTCGGTAGCCAGAAGCTGGAGAATCTGCATCTCGGAAATGCCAAGACCCCGAATGCGGTCCTGCACCAGCTCCACGACGATTTCTTTTTCCCGGCCGCCGGAAACATCTACCGAGGCCACTCCCGCCTGCCGCTCCAGACGGTTTTGAATCCGATCCTCCACCTTGGTGCGCAGAGCCACCAGATCGTCGGTTTGGGAGGATACCGATATGTAAATAGCAGACATCTGGTTGATGTCCATCTTCATAACAATGGGTTCGGAGGCGTCCTCGGGCAGGTAGCCCTTGATCAGGTCCACTCCCTCCCGCATGTCGATGGCTGCCATGTTGATATCCACGTCGGTGTCAAACTGCATCACCACAATGCTGGCGCCCTCGGAGGAGATGGAGGTGAGGTCGTCCAGTCCCTTGATGGTGGCCATGGACCGCTCAATGGGCTCGGTGACAAGTTTTTGAATCTGGTCGGGGGATGCGCCCTGATAGGTGGTATACACAATCGCCACCGGGATATTCATGTTGGGCAGCAGATCCATGCGCAAGTTGAGCAGGCTCATGGCGCCAAAGGCTACCAGTATCAGCATGATCATCAGGGTGGTGACCGGACGCTTGACGGAAATCTTGGTCATATGTTAGCTCCGTTTCGGATGAATTTGGGGGAAACAACAGGAAGGGATCGCGGGCCGAAGCGGATCAGTCCACGCGCTGGCCATCCCGGGCCACCACGTTGACCGGCATTTCATTGTAAAGGTACTCCTGACCCACTACAATCAATTCATCCTGTCCGGTGATTCCTTTGGTGATTTCGATCTGCTTGCCGCTTGTAAGTCCCGTTTCCACAATGGTTTTAACGGCCTTGCCATCCCGCACCACATAGACAAAGCGGTCGGTTTCGTCGCTGAGCACCACGTTTTTGTCTACCACTAAGGTGCCGGATTTTTGGGCCTCCACAAAGGTGACCTGAGCAAACATTCCCGGCTTGATCAATTCTTTGGCGTTGGGCAGCTCCACCTTGACGGTGTAGGTTCCCGTCATAGAGGCGACGGGGGAAACGGCCTTGACCGTACCGGTAAGGGCGGCGCTTTCCCCCAGAGCCTGAATGGTCACGCTGACTTCGTCTCCGGAGAACACCTTATTAATTAAGGTTTCGGAAATGCCTACTTCCACCATCACCGGGTCCATCTGGATGATGGTAAAGGGCATCGCCGCCTGCGAGACCATCTGCCCCTCCTCCACATTGCGGGCTCCTACCACGCCGGAGATGGGGCTGGTGATGACCGCACGGGTCAGGTTGCTTTGGGCAATGGAAAGCTGAAGCTGTGTGGACGCCACCTGAGCCTGAGCGGAGCGGACTCCAAACTCTGCCTGCTTGGCGGCTTGCTCTCTGCCTTCCTCCGCCACATCCTGATAGGTCTCGAAGGTTTCCAGAGCGGTGTCGTAAGCGGTATCCGCCTGACCCCGGCCGATTCCAGCCATTTTGTAGGCGTTTTCCGTCTGAGTCACAGCGCTTTCCGCCTGAAGCACCATGCTTCCGGCAGAGGCAACGGCACTTTTCAGCTCCTGATACTGCATGGCCAAATCTGCCCGGTACGGGTCGGAATCATTGGGATTATAGATGTACATATCCCGGCTGTAGTTGCTCTCAAAGGCTTTTAGCAGTTCCCGGGCGGACGCTTCCATTTCTTCGGCCTGCTCTAGAGCATCTTGGGCGGCGTCCCGGGACTTGCTGGCCTGATGGCGGCCCTCGTTGGCATTACGGGAGGCAAAGCCCGCCTGATCCACACCGTTTTGATATTGAAGCTCGGCCAAACGCTGCTGGGCGCTGCCGTCTACCGCCAACTGGAGGGCGTACTGGGCGGATTCCACACCGATGCCCTGAGCATCCAGAGCGGTTTGCAGCTGTCGCACCTGATCCTGAATATCTTTGGCATCCAGAGTGAAGAGGACATCGCCTTCCTCCACCCGGTCTCCCAGATCAAAGTTGACGCTTGTCACTTCCGCCACCAGCAGGCTGGCGATATGCACTGTCTTATTGGGTTGAACCTGTCCTATGTAGGTCAGCTCGTTTCGTATGGTGTCCTTTTGCAGAAAGACGGTTTCCACCGGAGTGGCCGCAACCTCGTCAGAATCGGAGTCGGAAGCGGCGTTTGCCGCCATGCAGCCGGAAAAGGCCAATGCCATACATAGTGCAAGTACTTTTAACAAGCTTGGTTTTATCATCAATCGGACCTCCCAGTATCTTGCTTACCAATGTTATTCGTAATCAAAATTAGTATAGTATGGCACCTGTATCCCTGTCAACATGAGAATGGTACGCCGCCGCCGTTACCAGACAGTTTAAACAAGCTGTCTGACGTTAAGGTTGTCTTGGTACTATAATTATGATTATTTTACAAAATAATTATAACGATTCTATGAACAAGTTCCCCATAGGCTGTTGGAAAAATTTTCGGGACAACCCCTTGACAAGTGCGTTATGAAATGGTATATTGTTAAAGCTGTTTCGTGCGCTTGTAGCTCAGCTGGATAGAGTGTCTGACTACGAATCAGAAGGTCAGGGGTTCGAGTCCCTTCAAGCGCGCCAGCTTATTGTTAAACTACAAGAGAGCCTATGTTTCATAGGCTCTCTTGTAGTTTAACAA
>CALCSA010000046.1 GCA_937894185.1 uncultured Clostridia bacterium
AGGCCCGCGCACATAACGGCGGCATCATAGTTTTTGCCCAGAATGCGGAATACCACAAAGTAGGAAAAGAGCACCAGGAAGATTACCTGGCAGAACAGGACGATGAACATGGGTCCGGCAAGGCCTGCCAGCTCCCACATCTTCAGGGTCATCAGAGCCATGGAAAGGTACAAGCCCAGGGTGACATCGCCGATTCCCTCCACCAGAGGATAGTCAAACTTGTACCAATGGGTTTTTTCGTTGACGTTGCGGACGATCATAGCTATAAACATAGCGCCAACATAGGTGGGGAAATCCATGTTGATCAGCTTGCCGATCCAGCCGGAAACCAGAGCGCCCAAGGCCATGCTCACCAGAATAGCGGTGACGTTCTTCATCACATCCAGACCGGTGAGAGCTTCGCCGGTGGCGGCATTGATTTCGGTGACGCTGGTGTCGAAATTTTCGCTGTCGTCGGGTTTCAGGTCATATTTTTCGATGAGGCGGCGGGCAACAGGGCCGCCTACCATCACGGAAGAAATCAGGCCAAAGGTGGCGGCGGCGGCTCCCACCAAGGTTCCGGCAGAATAGCCCATTGTCTCAAAGGTGTTGCCGTAGGCCGCGCCGGCTCCGTGGCCGCCGATCATGGTGATGGCGCTGGAAAGCAGGGCGTAGGCGGGCTCCAGCCCGGTCACGGCGGAAAGCGCAACGCCAATGGTGTTCTGAACAATCGAGACAAAGCCCGCTACCAACCAGTATATCACAAGCAGGATTCCGCCCTTTTTCAGCAGGGAAAGGCTGGCGCCCAGACCCACCGTGGTAAAGAAGGCCAGCATAAAGAAGGACTGCAGGGTGGTGGTAAAGCTAAAGGCAAAGGCACCGGTGGAATGCCCGATCCAGGTGACAAACATAAAGAGGAAGCCGCCAACTACCGGGGCGGGAATGCAGTATTTTTCCAAAAAGTGAACCTTGCTTTTGACAAAGTAACCGATGAGCAGCAACACCGCCGCCATAGCTACCGTCATCACCATATCCGCATTAATGGTAAAGACATTTTCAATGACTTCAAAAGACATACTATTTTACCTCCCAAAATCGTTTTTGTAAATCGATTATGCCGATTTTTGCCGCAAAAACGTACGCTGTCCTCCTTTTTAAGTAGTATGCCTCCCGGCAGATAGTTTCATTTATATTAAAGTAGCAAAGTTTATGCCATATGCTAAATAAATAAAAAATGTGATTCCGCCGTTGCTCGTCCCAGTATTTTGCCATAAACGCGCAAATATTGCACTGCAAATTTTGCAGAAATCCTATTGTCCCATCGCTGCTGCGTATGGTACAATGAGCCCTAGGGGGGATTATTATGAAGCGGTTGCTGGTGGCGGCAGTGTGTTTGGCGGCGGTTCTGATTCCCGCCCGGCCCGTCTTTGCCCAATCTTTGCGGGTGGCAGGGGACGAGAGCTTTCCACCCTACGAGTTTGTGGATGTGGACGGTGCCTTCAAAGGCTTTAATGTGGACCTGATGAAGGCCATTGCCCTGTTTACCGATGCGGAGCTGGAATTTATCCCCCTGCCTTGGGAGGAGGCCTACCGGGCCATTCATACCGGGCAGGCGGATATCATTCAGGGGATGAAGGTGACCGATATCCGCAAACAGCATTTTTCCTTTTCCAACACCTTGGTGCAGAACACCGATTCTATCTACATCCGGGTGGAAACCACCGACATTCGCTCCCTGAACGATCTGGCGGGGCGGCGGGTGGGGGTAGATGTTGGCGACGCCCGCAATACTAATTTAGAACAGCAGGGAGCGGTTGTGATTTCCTACCAAAACCCGGAACTGGCGCTGATGGCGTTGTATCGGGGAGAGGTGGACGCTTTGGTCTGCAACACGCTGGTCATCAACTTCTTCAGCGCCCAGCACAATATCTCCAGCGAGATCGCTGTGGTGGGCAACGCCTTTAACCGGCGGGACTACGCCATTGCCGTGGCCAAGGATAACACCCAGCTGCTGGAACAACTCAACGCGGGAATCAAGGCGGTGCAGGACAGCGGCATCTACGACCAGCTTTACCGCAAGTGGTTCGGTGTGCCCATTGCCAACAAGGCAGAAAACTTGCGGCTGACTTTGACCATTATGGCCGGTGCTCTGCTGCTTATCATCTTTATTACCTACGCCTTCGAGCGGGTCAACCGCAAGCTCAAGCAGGTGATCGCGGAGGAAACCGCTAAGCAAAAAGCTGCCATGGACAAGCTGCGGGAATACGACAAGCTCCAGTTTATGGATAAGATTATCTCCTCCATCGCCCACGAAATCCGCAACCCTTTAGCCTCCATCCGGTTTTACGCCGAGCAGATTCCCCATAAGATCGACAACCCCAAGTTCATGGCGGCGGTGGCGGAGGACATCCCCCCGGAAATTGAACGGATCGATGCTCTCATCAAGGAGTTCATCGAGTACACCGCCCCCCGGCAGCCCGATCAGGAGCCGGTTCCCCTGCGGGAGTCCTTGGAAAATGTCCTCTCCTTTCTCCATGTGCAGCTGCGGGAAATTCAGGTGATTCTCCATGTGGACGGCGGTGTCTGCATCTTCTTTGACCGCAACCACCTGCGGCAGATTCTCATCAACATCTTCATCAACA
>CALCSA010000047.1 GCA_937894185.1 uncultured Clostridia bacterium
GCGTACTGGTCCCAGTGGGGAGCCGCCAGTCCCGCAAAGGCAGGCACGAAGTATACGCCTCCCGTCTTTTGGGCCGCGATGGCCATTGCTTCCGTCTGGGCGGAATTCTCGATGATTTGCAGCTTGTCACGAAGCCACTGCACCGCCGCTCCCGCTATGTACACGCCGCCGTCCAAAGCAAAGGATGTCTTTTTATCCAGACCCCAAGCCACTGTGGTAAGCAGGCCGTTTTCCGAATAAACCGGCTTATCTCCGGTGTTCATCAGCATAAAGCAGCCGGTTCCGTAGGTGGTCTTGACGGTGCCGGGTGTGTAACAGGCCTGACCGAACAGAGCGGCCTGCTGATCCACCACCGAGCCGGAAATGGCAACCTTCGCCCCGAAGAAGTCCAGAGGATCGGTGTAGCCGTACACCTGAGCGCTGTCGCAGATTTCGGGGAGAATGCTCTTGGGAATTCCAAGGATTTGGAGGATGTCGTCATCCCATTGCCCGGTGTGGATGTTGAGCAGCATGGTGCGGGAGGCGGTGGACTGGTCGGTGACATGGGCGCCGGCGTGGGTCAGCTTCCAGATCATCCAGGAATCCAGCGTTCCCGCAATCAGGTCTCCCTTTTTAGCCCGCTCCATGGCTCCTTCCACGTTGTCCAGAATCCACTTAAACTTGGTCCCGCTGAAGTAGGAGTCGATGACCAGCCCGGTTCTTTGCCGAATCATCGGCCCGTGTTGTTCCGAAAGCTGATCCGCGTACCGTGCCGTGCGGCGGTCCTGCCAGACTATGGCGTTGTAAACCGGCTGTCCGGTGTTTTTATCCCAGATCATACAGGTTTCGCCCTGATTGTCCAGACCGATGCAGATCAGGTCGGACGCGCTGGCTCCCACTTCCTTGAGAACCATGTCGATGGATTCCAGAATGGCATCCCAGATTTCCATGGGGTCGTGCTCCACCCACCCGGCTTCCGGATAATATTGGGTGTGCTCTTTGTATCCCCTTGCCGCCACATCCCAGTTTTCGTCCAGCAGTAATGTGGTGGTTCCGGTGGTTCCCTGATCAATTCCCAGATAGTATTTTTTGGACATTCTGCTCTCCTCCTTTCAGCTTTAGACTGCTGCCGCTTCTTCTTTGGCCATCAGTTCCCGGCTCTGCCGGTCTTCCGCCTCGGTGCTTTTGGTCATCACCATGGCCAGCAGAACGGCCAGAACCCCTGCCACCAGCTTGGACAGCACGACAGCGGTGATGGCTTCGGGGTGAACACCGGCTGTAAATCCAAGGTGATCTCCCAGAGCCGCCGTGGCGGGAACCAGCCAAGCAGTGTTGATGATCTTACCTCTGGAATTCATATCCTTCATCATCTTATAGACAGGAATGGAGTTTGCAAGCGTGAATACGATTCCGGCGGTGGAGGTGGCGTCCATCCCCAGATGCTTCCCCACGGCGGAAAGAGGTTTATCCAGCACCTTGGTCAAAATGGACAGAACCGGGAAGGTGCCCAGCAGCACCACGCCGATGCTCCCGATGATTTCCAGCGCTTCGCCAATGGGAGCCATGCCGGGAATAATGACCACGCCGGTCATCATCTCAAAGGCTGCCGCAGCCAATCCCACGGTGATCACCACGACGATGAACTTGCCAAAGACAATGCAGCCCTTGATCATGCCGTTGGGGATGAACTTGAGCCCCAACGCCAGCAGCACGGAAATAATAATGACCGGCACGCTGTTGACCAGCACCATGCCCATATCGTATCCCGCAATGGCGCCGCCGATAATGGAACCCACCGGTACGGTAATCAGGCCGATGAGCAGACCCTTGGCAAAATAAGGCTGATCGTGCTTTTCGATGAGGCCCAACCCCACCGGGATGGAAAAAACAATGGT
The DNA here is from genome assembly GCA_937894185.1 of uncultured Clostridia bacterium. Taxonomy (GTDB): domain Bacteria; phylum Bacillota; class Clostridia; order Oscillospirales; family Ruminococcaceae; genus WRAV01. The sequence goes on from CALCSA010000047.1 coordinate 1,875, forward strand.
GCATCCCAGCATAGAGGATACAATCAGCCCGGAAAACAACCCCGCCTGTTCATTGATGGCCAAACTCATGGCCAGAGGGTACCCGCCGGTGTCGTTGGGCAGAATGGCCCCAAAGATCGCCGGATCTGCTCCGATGGCGGTCAGCCCCGGAATGATAGCCGGGCCAAGGTATCTGGAAATTACAGGTGCCAGACACACAATTCCAACCATCCCCAACGCCAGCGGCCCCATGGAGTTGAAGCCTTCCTCAAACTTGTCGCCCAATCCCAACTTGTTTCCAATAATGCGATCGATCCCCCCGACAATTGCGCCAATTGCCATGACCCACATAATGACATCGCTAAAAGACATTCCCAACCCTCCTTATTAAATTGACAATGCACACCCAATCGCCGCCGGACTTTGCCAACATTGCAATAGTTTTTATTGCAATGTTGTAAAATAAGAATATCATTTAAGTGTATTTAAGTCAATATCTATATTTTATACAAATATTGTTGTTTATTTTTGTTGCTATATTTTTAACCATGTTGTAATTCCTCGTATTTTGCCATATAAGAAAACCTTCTGCAACAGAGGCGGTATCTGTAACAGAAGGTTTTGGTATTCGATTGTTGTTTAGCGGCATCCCCCAAAAGCCCCGGGCGGCAAGTTTTGTCTGGCTTTGTATCCATCCGGAGCGTGAGCCGACCGGCCGGCAGCGACAGACTACAGGCTGCTTTCAAGGGGTTAGGTGGAATCCCGCAAAGCAGAACAGCGGCACTCTCCCCCTTCCAACAGGAGAGTCAAATACGCCCATCAGTCCATGATTCCGGGTTCCTCCGCCACAAACACTTCGGTGCCGCTGTCCCGGAAGGAGCGGATGACAGGGTCCGGGGTGCTCCAGTCGGTCACCAGTTTTTCCACCTGCGATATTTTACAGACAAAGTTCATCGCGGTAACCCCAAACTTGCTGTAATCGGCTACGGCAATCACCCGGTCGGAGCGTTCGATCATGCATCTTCTGGTGTTGGCCTCCTGCAGGTGATAGTCGGTGTATCCGTTTTGCAGGTTAACGCCGCCCACCCCCATAATCAACTTGTTGGCGTAAAACTCCTTGAGATCCCGGTCACTGATGTGGCCGGATACCGCCAGTTCCCCGGGCCGGAGCTCGCCTCCCAGCAGAATCACCCGGCTGTTTTGCTGCTGTATCATTTCGTGAGCGATCAATGTTGCATTGGTGATGACAGTCAAATCTTTTTTATCCTTTAAATTGCGGGCCACCTCCAGAGTGGTGGTTCCCACATCAAAAATGAGGGTATCTCCATCCTCAATCAGCTGGGCAGCCTTGATTCCGATGGCCACTTTTTCCTGATAATTGACCACTTCCCGATGGGAGTAGTTGGGTTCCTGACCATAGAGGCCGTAGGCCACAGCGCCGCCATATACCCGCCGAAGCAGTCCGGCGCTTTCCAAATATTCCAAATCTCTGCGGATGGTTTCAACCGACACATGATATTCTTTCACAAGGTCTGCCACCTTGACCATACGATGCGTTTTTACCTGTTCCAAAATACCTTTTCTGCGTTGTTGCAACATGTTTTTCACCTTTTCCGACTTGAGATACCGTTATAGTAACACAAAAGCCGGTCAAATTCCAGATTACAGTGGCAACTTCCGGCTTTTATTCGATCAATCGGCAGGCTTTTCCCCCTATGGACATTGACAAAGGGGCGCCGCACCGATACACTATTCTTATACGATTATTTCCTTTGAAAGGAAAACACTATGCGTTATGTATCTTTCCCCCGCCTTCGGGAGGGCATGGTGCTGGGAAGCAACATCTACGGGGACAAGCTTGAGGTAATCATGGGCCAGAGGCTGATTCTGAGCGATGCTCACATTCGCCGCCTGAACGAGCTGGGTTACCCCGGGGTGTATATTATGGACAACCTGTCTCAGGATGTGGTGGTGCAGGATATCATTCCATCCGAGCTGCGTCTGGCCGCCATCAAAGCCGCCAGAGATCTAAGGAGGCAGGCAGAGCGGATGGACCCCAAAAATCCCCGCAAAACCAGCGTGGCCCCCCAACAGAAGATTGTCCTGCCCATCATCGAGGCTTTGATCGATAACAAGCGCCGGGTGGTGGACCTGATCGACCTCAAGCCCTTTGAAAACTACGATTTCTACCACGCTGCCAACGTCGTGGTGCTCTCGTTGCTTCTGGGGGTGGAAATGGGTATTTCCGGCACCCAGCTGTACGAGCTGGGAATGGCGTCCCTGCTTTACGATCTGGGCAACATCTTTCTCCCCAAGGGAATCCTCCAGCAGCCGGGCAAGCTGTCCCCCGCCGAGTACGAAACCGTCAAAAAACACACCGAAATCGGTTTTGAATTTCTGCGGGACAACTTTGATATTTCCATTGATGCCTGTGTGGGTGCTCTCCATCACCACGAGCATTACGATGGTTCCGGCTACCCCTACGGCCTGAAGAAGAATAAAATCTCCATCTACGGCCGAATCATCGCTCTCACCGATGTCTTTGACGCTCTTGTCTCCCGCAGGCCCTTCCGGGAGCCCCTGCTCCCCCCCGAGGCCATGGAGTTGATTCAGAGCCAGTCCGGTACCAAGTTCGACCCGGAAATCGTCCGGGTGCTGGGGCGGGTGGTCTCCCTCTTCCCCGCCGGAACCTGTGTCCAGCTCAGTTCGGGGGTGCGCTGTATGGTGGTCCAGAACTACGTGGCCGACCCGGAGCATCCCAGACTGCGGCTGCTGGGCAACATGAGCGCTACTCCCCTGTACATCGACCTGCAAAACGATCCCGCCTTCGCCCATCTCAAGGTGAGTCACATATTGGAGGTATAGCCTCCGGCCCTGTCAACCAACGATTAAAGCCCTCCGGCTTCCCGTCAGGGGAAGACGAAGGGCTTTTTGCTGTCCAAACTTATACGATGTTGAGCAGATGAACCGCTTGCCACAGTTCACTGGTTCCGATGACGGTGACTCGGCCACCCTCGTACTGCTCATCCACCCATTCCTTGAGCTTGAGCACCCGGGGATCGTCTTTTTCCACCCGTTCTCCGTCCAGCACCTTGGTGGAAAGCCACATAGCCACCCCCGCCGCGCCGGAGGTAGCGGAAATCGCCACACTGGGGGCGGATTTCAGCAGGGTGCGGGTGTCAAAAATGTTGTAAATCTCCTCATCCTTGAGGATGCCGTCGGCGTGAATTCCCGCCTGGGTGATGTTGAAGTCGCTGCCCACGAAGGGAGTTTTGGGGGGAATCTCGTATCCCAGTTCCCCCTCATAGTAGTCGGCAATATCCCGGATGACGGTGGTATCCATACCATCCAGAGTGCCCCGCAGCTGCGCGTACTCAATGACCATGGCCTCCAGCGGCGTGTTGCCGGTGCGCTCGCCGATTCCCAGCAGGGAGCAGTTGACACTGGATGCTCCGTACATCCAGGCGGTGGCGGCGTTGACCACGCTCTTGTAGAAGTCGTTGTGGCCATGCCACTCCAGCTGCTCCGGCTCGTATCCCGCGTAGTTGCGCAGGCCGTACATAATGCCGGAAACCGACCGGGGCATGGATGCGCCGGGATAGGGCACCCCGTAGCCCAGAGTGTCGCAGGCGCGAATCTTAATCTTGATGCCGCTGTCCTTGGAAAGCTCGTTGAGGGCGTGGGCAAAGGGAACCACAAAGCCATAAAAGCTGGCCCGGGTGATGTCCTCAAAGTGGCAGCGGGGCCGAATCCCCACATCCAGCGCCTGCTTTACAATGGCCAGATAATCATCCATGGCCTGACGGCGGTTTTTCTTTAGCTTGTGGTAGATATGGTAATCAGAACAGCTTACCAGTATCCCACATTCCTTCAGGCCCATTTCCTTGGCCATCTGGAAATCCTGCTTGGTGGCGCGAATCCACCCGGTAATCTCGGGGAATGCAAGGCCCAGTTCCTGACACCGGCGCACTGCTTCCTTGTCCCGGTCGCTGTAGAGGAAGAACTCGCTCTGGCGAATTTTACCCTTGGGTCCACCCAGCTTGCTAAGCAGCTTGAACAGGTGAACAATCTGATCGGGGGTATAGGGCGAGCGGCTCTGCTGCCCATCCCGGAAGGTGGTGTCGGTCATCCAGATCTCATCCGGCGGATCCAATGGGCTGGTCCGCTGGTTAAAGGTGCATTTGGGAATCTCGCTGTACGGAAACATTTCGCGGTACAGGTTGGGGTTATCCCTATCCTGCAGTTGATAGCGATATTCCGATTCCATGAGGATCTTGCGCTTACTGTCAAAATAAATCATATGTAGCCCTCCCAATCTAATTTTTGCAGCTACAAATTCCACAAGTTTCATAGATAACTATAGCCCACCCAGCTCCATTAATCAAGAGAGTTGTCAAAATATCGCATATTTGCCAAATAAATTAAACAATTTAAGGTTGACAGTTATTCATTTCATACAGCACCTGTAATCCGAATTTGAAACATTCAATGAACCTTCCATCATTTTAAGAATTCAATCTGTTCCGGAGCACCGGAAAAATTGCCAATGCTCCCAACTCGCCCACCGTCAATTCCCGCAGCGCAAAAACACCCACCCGGCATCACCGGATGGGTGTTTGTTGATGGAATCATCTATGACATTTTTTTGAGATACCGGTACACGGTGGGGGCGGAAACTCCCAGCCGGTCGGCCACGCAGTTGACTGCGCCCTTTACCTGAAAGATTCCCGCTTCCTCCAAGGCTGCCACGGCCAGCTTCTTTTCCCGCACCGGCAGGCTTGGAATATCCCGGTCCGGCAGCAGGCGGTCCAGCTCCTGATCCACCAGATCCTCCAGCCCCTTCCCTGCAGCGGGAGGTGTCAGTCCCAGCGAGACAAGGACTTCCCCCAGACTTGCGTAAACATCCAGCAGAGAGCCGTAGTTTCGGCGCAAGGTCAGCAGGCCGGTCAGTCGGCCCTCCTGATCCCGCAGAAAGTATGCTGCACCGGAGCGGTCGGAGCTTTCGATCCAATCCCGCCCCTGAGCAACCGCTTTTTTCAGCCGGGGAGGAAGAACGTAAAGATCATCCGCCCGCCGCCCGTCCATGCCATGACAAACCACGATATAACGCTCTTCTATCATATCCACCAGAGCTACTTCCACAGCTTCCCCTAACGCAGCGCCCAGAAAATAGGCCAAGGGAACCAGATCACGCAGGTCCAGCTTCATTTTTGGCCTCCTTAGCCTCTTGAGGCTTAGGAAGAATTTGATTGAGGAGAATAGCCGCCAAAGTAGCGATTACCACAGAGGAGCTGCCGAACACAGTGGTGACCCAAGCTGGGAAGCCGCCCAGACATCCGGGTACAGAGGTGACGCCTACGCCCAGAGCCACGGCCAGCCCTACCACCGCCACGTTGCGGGGAGACAGTCCGTCAGAGGTAATCATGCGCATTCCGGTCATCGTAATGGTGGCGAAAACAGAAATGGTAGCACCGCCGATGACACTTTGAGGAATGGTGGTAAGGGCAGAGGCAAATTTGGGAATAAAGCCTGCTACCAACAGCACTCCCGACGCAAAGAGGAATACCATCTTGTTAACCACGCGGTTAACGGTAATAATCCCTACGTTCTGGCTGTAAGAAGCAGTGGGCAGAGCGCCGAAGAAAGCGCCAATCACACTGCCCAATCCCTGAGCCATAATGCCGCCGGAAAGCTCCCGGTCGGTGGGGACCCTGTCCATGCCGCCCAAGGTGGTGGAGCTCAGGTCTCCAATGGTCTGGACGGAGTTGACAACATACATAATCGCCATGGAAATACAGGCAGAAACGTTAAACTTCAGGCCAAAGTGCAGGGGAGCTACCACTTGGAAGTAAGGGGCCGACCGCACAGAATCAAAGTTAATCATTCCCATAGCCAGAGCTACCACATAGCCTGCGACCATACCGATCAGAATGGCTGCCAGCTTGGCGGTTCCCTTGGTAAAGTGGTTAAAGAAAATGACTACTGCCAAAGTGATTATGGCTACCAGCCAGTTTTGAGGACTTCCGAAGCTGTCGCTTCCGGCTCCGCCCGCCATATACCGCACCGCGGTGGGATACAGGGAAAGACCAATGGTAAAGATGACGGTTCCGGTTACCAGAGGCGGAAAAAACACCCGCAGCTGCTTCAGAAAGATTCCAAAGATTATGGCAACCATCCCGCCGACGATTTGAGCGCCCAAAATAGTGGGAAGGTCAAACTGCCCGCCGATCGCCAGCAAAGTGGGCACATAGGCAAAACTCACACCCATGATCACCGGCAGTCCTGCGCCTACCCGTCCGAGAGGGTACAACTGAAGCAAGGTTGTCAAAGCTGTAATCAGCAGAGACACCTGAACCATAATAGTCCGGTCGCCTCCTTCCAGACCGCAGGTATTGGATACCAGAAGTGCCGGGGTTACCACACCTACAATGGCCGCAACCACATGCTGCATTCCCAGCGGGACCACCTGACCCAGAGGAGGTACGCCCTCCATCTGAAACAGAGAACCCTTGTTTGCCACAACACTCTCCTTCATGTTAACACACCCTTCGTCAATAATGGGGGTCGCTGTTTCTATGATACACCCATAAAAAAATAATTGCAATAATTTTATCAATTAGCTTGTGATGAAAATATCGAACTAAATTTGTTTGTTTTGACCATAATAATTTTTTTGCTTATTTTAAATAGTAAAATCACCGTAAACCCTTATTGTAATAATATTTTTTAGATATAAATATTATTTGTTAGATAATATTTTATCACCTAATTCTACATAGTGGGACAAAATCAGAGAGTTTCTTCCCTGCCTGCTGCCGCAATAAATCAGCAAAATATAAACGCACAAAAAAACGCCCCCGTTAAAAAGGGCGTTTCCCGCAGATTTTTTCAAATCATCCTATCAAAAATGGCGCTTTACCGCGCGGAACTAAAAAATACATTCACCAAACGGCGAGCCTCCTCCTCCGCAAGTCCGGGCATCTGCATCCGGCCTCCGGGAGCCACAATCACCAGCGAACACAGCTTCTTGTACCGGTGAATCGGAGAGGAGCGCAGGGAGAGAAACTGAATGTTCTCAAAGGGTATGGTGCGCGCCGCCTGCCGGAATACTCCGGTGGAAAGGACAAAGCGGTCCTCCTTGATTTCCAGCGAAAGACGCC
>CALCSA010000048.1 GCA_937894185.1 uncultured Clostridia bacterium
GACGGCATCTCGGGGCAGGTGGGGGTGGAGCTTACCCCCGAATTCTGCGCCCGGGTGGGGGCTGCGGTGGGGAGCATCAACCCCGGAGCCCGTATCGCTGTGGGTTCCAGCATCCACCGCAGCTCTGAAGTGCTCAAGGATGCTCTGACAGCGGGGATTCGCTCCACCGGAGCCCATGTGGTGGACTTTGGCTCCAACTTCAGCTCCCAGTTTGAGTTTTCCATGAACTTTTGCGCGATCGAAATCGGGGTGTTTATCCGGGGGGACAGCCGGGCCTGTCTGCAGGTGCTGACCGAGGGGCTGCCTGCCACCCGGCAGATTGAGCGCAATATCGAAGGGATGCTGGCCCGGGGAGAGTTTGTCCGCTGTTCTTACGATGGTATGGGGGACCGGGTGGATATGTCGGGGGTGGGAGCCCTTTACCGCTCCCATCTTATGCGTCTGGCTCCCGGGGGATTATCGGGGCTGGAAGGGCGGGTTCGCAGCCAGAACGTGGCCATCCAGTCCCTGCTGCGGGAGACTTTGGAAAAGCTGGGCTGCGGCGACGGGAAGTTGACGGTGGAGGTTTCCGAGCAGGGGGACCGGCTGCGAATCTTCGAGCCTTCGGTGGGGACGGTGCGAGGCCACACGATTCTGGCGGTGTGTGCCGCCGGGGAAATGGAACGGGGCCTGGATGTTGCTTTGCCCTACGACGCCCCCCGAACCATTGATGCCATGGCGGCAGGCATGGGTCGAAAGGTTCTGCGCTATCTGGGCACCCCGGCGGACAACAGCGACGAAAAGGCACGCAAGCTGGCCAAAACTCAGCTTTGGGGCCGGGACGCCCTGATGCAGACGGTGATGTTTCTCCATCTGGCCCAGCGCTGGGGGGGAGTCTCCAAGCTGCTGGAGCGGTATAAAGGCTTTGATGTGGCCAGCCGCACACTGGAAACGAAGCCCGGAGGCTCCGCTGCCCTGCTGCGTCAGGTGAGCCGACACCAGCCCGGTGTCATCACCGAAGGAGTACTGGTGGAGGATAAGCGGGGGGTCGTGCTCCTCAAGCCATTAAAAAGGGGAGACGGGGTACGGATTTTGGCAGAGGCAGCCAGCAGCGAGACTGCCCGGGAACTTTGCGACAGTATGGAAGAGCTGCTCCGCCGGGCCATGAAGCAACAGGCGGCCGACCGGGAGGAATCCCCCGGCCCATGAAGCAACAGGCGGCCAACCGGGAGGAATCCCCCGGCCCAAAGGGTTTCTCTTGACAAAAAAATGCATGTGCTATACAATTAGTATAATAATGCGACTGTAATGACAGGCCTTTGTGTGCTTGTCAGTTGCGGATACGATGCCGTTGGCGTAGGGTGGGTAGCCTGTTTTTCTCCGGGACGGTGTGAGGAGAAATTGATCGGGAAACCTGCCGGCAAAGAACTTGCGACTTTGCGCGCCGGGGCATGTACGGATATTACAATTGCATGATTGCGGAAAGCAGCTCGCGCCGCCGTATTTTATCGTGGCGTTGGGTGTTGTTTTCTTGCTGGAAGGGCGGCGGCCGAAAGGGCGGTCGTCCTATACATAGGGTTTGGTTGAATCAGGAAAAGCGGGGACTCTCCGGCAGTGGACGGGGGCTTTTTCCCGGTGCTGATTTGGCTCCCTGACTGTGCCTTCAGTCCATTTCCGGAACAGGTTCCGGTATCTGTCGGAAGGGGCATGGTCTTATCTACTAATGAATTTTAGGGTGCGGAAAGCATTCGAGAAACGAGGTTATATAACGTGGCCAATCAAAACGACAACAAGCAGCCGGAGTCCACCCCCAAGGGCACAGGACGTCAGGGCAAGGCCCGGGCTGCAAAAAGCGGGGCAGGGGCTGTCAAAAAGGTACAGACCCAGCAACCTGCACAGCAAAAGGCGCAGACCCAGCAACCTGCACAGCAAAAGGCGCAGGAAACCCCCAAGACGGATACGGCTTCCAAAAAGCGGGGCAGACCCAGAAAAACCACTCCTGCCCAGGCTCAGTCACAGAATCCTTCACAGGAGACGGAGCAGAAGATGCAGGGGCAGGCCAAAAAGCAAGCTCCCCACAACCAGAAGCAGCCGACAACCAATAAGAAGGAAAATCCGGCTCAGACCCCGAAGAGGGCGGAACAGGCTCCCCAAAAAACTGCTGCCAAACCCCAGACCCAGGCCAAGAAGAGGATGGCTGCTTCCGGCGAGACTGCAGCCAAGACCCGGGGCCGCAAGACGGAGAAGAAAGGTCCCAGCGTGTGGATCGTTCCTTTGGGCGGGCTTGGGGAAGTGGGAAAGAACATCACCGTGATCGAATCGGCAGGGGAAAGCTTTATTATCGACTGCGGCCTTACCTTCCCCGACGAAAGCATGCCCGGCGTGGATCTGGTCATTCCCGATTTTTCCTATGTGCTGGAAAACAAGGATAAGATCAAGGGCATCTTTATCACCCACGGACACGAGGACCACATCGGCAGCCTGCCCTACCTGCTCAAGCAGGCCAAATTCCCGGTGTACGCCACCAAGCTGACCATTGCCCTCATTGAAGGAAAGCTCAAGGAGCACAACCTGCTGGGTCGGGTTCAGCTCAATGTGGTAAAGCCGGGCGATACCGTGCGGATGGGCTGGAACAGCGTGGAGTTTATCAATGTCAACCATTCCATTCCCGATGCCTGCGCCTTGGCCCTTCACACACCGGCGGGCGTCATCATTCACACCGGGGACTATAAGGTGGACTTCACTCCCATCAAGGGGGAGATTATAGACCTTGCCCGCTTTGGCGAGCTGGGCAGCAAGGGTGTGCTGGCTCTCCTGTCCGACTCCACCAACTCGGAGCGCCCCGGATTTGCCCAAAGCGAGCGGACGGTGGGGGTTAGCTTTGACAAGATTTTTGCCTCCACCATGGACAAGCGCATTATTGTAGCAACCTTTTCCTCCAACGTTCACCGGGTGCAGCAGATTGTGGATGCTGCCGTCCGGTACAAGCGGAAGGTGGCGGTTCAGGGCCGCAGCATGGAAAATGTCATCAACAAGGCTCTGGAAATCGGTTATCTGGACATTCCCTCGGGGATTCTGGTGGACATCAACGCCGCCAACAAGTACCCTCCCGAACAGATGGTGATTGTCACCACCGGGAGTCAGGGAGAGCCTATGAGCGCCCTGACACGGATGGCTATGGGAGATCACCGCAAGGTGACGGTGGGGGAGCAGGACTGCATCATTATTTCCGCAAGTCCTATTCCCGGTAACGAAAAGCTGGTCACCAAGGTGATTAACGAGCTGCTCAAGCTGGGAGCTCAGGTGGTTTACGAGAAGATGTTCGATATTCACGTTTCGGGCCACGCCTGTCAGGACGAGCAGAAAATGATGTTGGCTCTGACCCGGCCTAAGTTCTTCCTGCCCATGCACGGGGAGTTCAAGCATTTGAAGAAGCATGCGGAAACTGCGGTTTCCATGGGGCTGGACCCCAAGCGTGTCCTCATCGGGGATCTGGGCAAGGTGATTGAGATCAGCGGCGACAGCGTCGGCATAGTGGACACCGTGACCTCCGGCAAGGTGCTGGTGGATGGCTTGGGTGTAGGCGATGTGGGCAGCGTGGTGCTGCGGGACCGCAAGCATCTGGCCGAGGATGGGCTGATTGTGGTGGTTACCACCGTAGACGGACGCTCGGGTAAGATTCTCTCCGGGCCCGACATTGTGTCCCGTGGATTTGTCTATGTCCGGGAGTCGGAGGATATGATCGACAGGGCCGAGACCATCGCCAAGGCTTCCATTCAAGGGTGCATCAACAAAAACACCCGGGAGTGGGGAACCCTGAAGCAGAAAGTGCGGGATGATCTTTCCGATTACTTCTGGCAGGTGACCAAGCGCAGCCCTATGATTTTGCCGGTGATTCAGGAAGTTTACGAATAAAGCAAAACAAGGTTCCGGGTGCAGCTCATCCGGAACCTCTTTTTGCTCTTATCCCTGTACTGAAGTGGAATTCTATGGTATAATATCCGAAAAGCAGATGGTTAGGTGTGCCGCCCGGACGCAGCGGGGATTTGCCCCGTAAACCGGAGGTGGCTTTTCTTCCGCGAAGGGCAGCACGGCGCTCACTTGCCGCTCGGGCCGGGGCGGGGCTTTGATCCGTAAGCCGGAGGTGGCTTTTCTTCCGCGAAGCGCATCGCGGCGTTACCTTTTGCCGCTCAGGCCGCGGCGGGGATTTGCCCTGTAAGCCGGAGGCGGCTTTTCTTCCGCGAGGGGCATCGCGGGCCACACTTGCCGCTAGGGCCGCGGCGGGGCCCCTCCTTTTGCTCGTGCAAAAGGA
>CALCSA010000049.1 GCA_937894185.1 uncultured Clostridia bacterium
GCTTTAAGGTGGAAAAAGGGGAGTTCGTATTTGTGGTGGGCGCTTCCGGCGCCGGAAAAAGCACCATTATCAAGACCATTTTGCGGGAAGAGATTCCCACATCCGGTCTTGTGGCGGTCAACGGCTACAACCTAAGCCGGATGAAGCGCCGCCATATCCCCAAATACCGCCGCTCTTTGGGCATTGTCTTTCAGGACTTCCGCCTGATCCCCAATATGACCGTCTACGATAACGTGGCCTTTTCCCTGCGGGTCACCAATGTGGTCAGCAAGGAAATCCGCTCCCGGGTACCCTACTGCCTCAAGCTGCTGGGCCTTGCCCACAAGGCAAAGGCTTACCCAGAGCAGCTTTCCGGCGGAGAGCAGCAGCGAGTGGCTTTGGCGCGGGCGCTGGTCAACAACCCGTCCATCATCATCGCGGACGAACCCACCGGAAACATTGATCCCGAGCTTTCCTTCGAGATTGTTGACCTTCTTTCCGAAATCAACATACAGTGTGGTACTACCATTGTCATGGTTACCCACGAGCACGAGCTGGTGAGCTACTTTAACAAACGGGTGATTACCATAGACGATGGTGTTCTGCTGGCCGATACCAGAAGCGGCACGGCAGATTATCTGTTTACCGGGGCCGATTTCATGGACGGATACTCCAAAACCTTGTCCAGCCGGGAAAAAGCCATCGACTTTTCGGACAAGTCTCTCCCCGGCTCTACCGACTCTTGCGCCACTGCCTGTACGGCGGAATTCCCCGTGCGGCAAAGGCCGGACAGGGATGAAAAACGGGACTGCGCACCGGCGGGGAGGAAGGCATGAGGCTGCACAATTTTGGCTATCTGATGAAAGAAGGTGCTCGCAGCGTAGTCCGCAACAAGCTGATGAGCTTTGCCTGTATCGGCGTGCTGGTGGCCTGTATGCTGCTCATTGGCGGCGCCGCCATGCTCTCCCTCAACGTCACCGCCATGGTGGGCTTTGTGGAAGAGCAAAACGAAGTCTCCATCTTTTTAGAGGACTGGCTGACGCCTTCCGATCTGGAGATGATGGAGCTGGAATTGGGCAGCATGAAGAACATTGCCCGATCCACCTTTGTTTCCAAAGAGGAGGCGCTGGAGGAGCTGGTGCTCCAGGACCCTGTGATGTTTGCGGGGCTGGAGGACGACAACCCCATGCCCGACAAGTTCATTGTACAGATTGACGATCTGGCCCGGATTGAAGATACAGTGGCCAAGCTGCGGGAGATGGAAGGGGTCG
>CALCSA010000050.1 GCA_937894185.1 uncultured Clostridia bacterium
AAAAACAGAGCTTTGTAGCTTAACTGCGTGTCTGGCGCTGCGGGCGTGGGTCACCCTGTACTGATTCTGCGGCGCTGCCCAGCTGTCCGGAAGGGTACAGATCTACCTGAATGGCTCCGGAAGAATGATCTTCTACATATTCTTTAAAAACCTCCGCGAACATGATGTCGGGGCTGTCGGTTGCGGGCAGGTTTCCCGGAGTGTAAGCCAGCTTAATGGTGTACACCTTATCCGTTGCTGGGGCAGGGGCGACGTTTTTTTCACTGCCGGCATCCGTTGTGTTTCCGCTGCTTGCGCTTGGAGCGCTATTGGCGGAACTGTTACCACACCCAATCAAAGAAATGCATAACACTAAACCCAGTACAAAACAAATCAGCTTTTTCATTTTGATGAAACCTCCTATTTATATGATGAACTATGTTCATAAACACAAGGTAATCAATGCATTTAAAAGGGAATATGCCAACGGGAATAGGGGAGCGGTATGCTAAGCATACATAGTGTGATACAACTCAATGGTTTTTATGATTTCCTGATCCACCTGCGAGTCGATGGCTACATATGGTTTAGTACAATATTCGCTGCAAATCCCCAAATGAGCGAGGGCTTTTTTTCGCCAGACATTGGGGGACATCCAAGCGCTGCTGTAGCGGTTCAACCGATTCATATCGTTCATGATATGGCACAGTTCGTTAAGTCTGGCCTCATCCTTTTTCATAGCGGAACGGTATAGCTCAGACAGAAGCTTGGGATAGGGATTGGCAAGAGAGGGTACAATTCCATCGGCCCCGGCCTTTAGGCCTTCGTAGCAGAGGCTTTCATCTCCCACGGTGACGGCAAAGTTTTTTCCCCTGTTTTTAAACTGCTTAAGTAGCTGATGAATCCGATTCAAGTCACCGCTGCTATCTTTGATGCCAATGATATTATCTATATGAAACAGCTTTTCGATTACCTCTATGCTGATATTGGCTCCGCAAGTACTTGGAATATTGTACAGCATAATGGGAAGTTTGGTGGCAGCTGCAACGCTGCTGAAAAAGGAATATGCTTCATCGTCGTTATAAATGGGGTAATAATAGGGCAGGGTAACAACCAAAACGTCTGCGCCTGCTTGTTCGGCATGCTTTACATTGCGTAGTACCGACATGAGTCCGGTATCTGCCACGCCCGCATAAACCAACACTCTGCCAGCAACCATTTGAATACACCGGCTGATGATTTCGCTCCTGATATTTTCATCGAACCGGGCAAATTCACCGGTGGAACCCATGATAAAAATTGCGTCAACGCCGCCAGCTATTACATAGTCGATCAACACCTTCATCTCTTCGTAGTTTACCGATTCATTTTGATGGATCGGTGTTAACAGTGGTGTAATCACGCCGCTGCCAATGATTTGCCTCATATACTCTCTCCTAGTTGTTCATTATTAATGAACATGTTTCATTAATAATATAATACAGGTTAAAAAGAAATCTGTCAATTCACAGAAAGTCTAATTTTTACAAAAAAAAATGTGCAAGCTTACACAAAGCTTGCACAAAAATAAATTATTACTTCAACAAGGTTTTAATTTCGTTTGTCGCTTCCTGCAGTTTTTCTGCAAAGAAGGCAACCTTGTCATCCATCACCCGCAGAGACGGGCCACTGATGCTCAGCGCTCCAAGCAGATGTCCACTGCTGTTGTGAAGAGGTACTCCTATGCAACGTATTCCATACTCATGCTCCATATTATCGATGGAATACCCCCGCTGCCGGGTTTTTTCAAGATCTTCTCGTAAAGCCTTCTCATCGGATAGGGTAAAGGAGGTAAAGGCCTCCAGCCCCTGATCAACCACACTTTGAACCAGCTCTTCATCTGAGTAGGCGAGAATCGCCTTGCCGATTCCGGTACAATACATTTTGGCTTTTACGCCGACGATAGACCTTGCATACAAAACTCCTGGAGGATAAGAACCTTCCACATATATGATTTCAGTTCCGGAAGGAAAGGCCAAGTAGACTGTTTCCAAACATTCCTCCGCGATTTTATCCATATATGGTTTTATAATTGCTTTGGTAGGGTCGGTGCTGTATAAAACATTACTCAAGGTAAGTATCTTTTTCCCCAGTTTGTATTTGCCACTGCTGTTATTTTTTTCGATAAAACCGCACATTTGAAAAGTACTGACAACATTATATACGGAACTTTTTAACATACCCGACAGATCGGACAGTTCTTTGATACCCCGTTCCGGATGGTCGGAATCAAAGTAGTCCAACAAGCACAGAGCTTTATAGAGCGATTTTACTTTTGGAATATTCTCCTGCACTTTTAACACCAACCATTCATCATTATATACACCATAGCACAACATTCATAACGAGTCAATTTTTGCTTATGGAAAGCTGAGTGGCTTTTCACATTGTTTTGGCATCATTTTGCTGCCAGAGCGTAAAAATATTTAAATAGATATCAGTATTAAATAGAAAAGAAAAAAAGCTGGCATAAACAACCATGGCTATGTTTGATTTTCCGTCACTTGGCTAAAGATTTTGGCAGTAGAAAGCCTAGTCCTCCGGTGGAGTAGGGGGGGATTCACAGCCCAAGTGGAGCTGAAAGAACTCCCCCATCTCCGCCACCGACTGGCGGCTTTCCCGCAGGGCAGGCCCCGCCAGAGTGAAGTCGTGAAACATCTCCCGCCAGATTTTGCAGAAGGCGTCCACCCCCTGAGCATAAGCTTTTTTGGCCAAAGCTGTGCAGTCCACCGCAAGGGGCTCGTCGCCCCCCACGTGAATCAGCAGGGGAGGGAAGCCCTGTAAATCCCCGTAAACCGGAGAGAGCAGAGGGTCGGTCAGGTCGTGGCCTTGGGCGTAGAGGTCAAAAATGGCCTGCCGCTTGCCCTGCCACTGGGCAAAGGCAAGGGGAGGCGGGCAGAGCTGAAAGGTGCTCTTGTCGCTGACATCGGTGACGGGGGAAAGCAGCCCCACGGCACAGGGCAGGGGAGCGCCTTCCGCCAACAGCAGGTGGAGGAGGGCCAAACAGAGATTGCCCCCCGCTGAATCTCCCAGCAAAGCAATGTTTTCCGGCTGGTATCCCCCCTGTAGCAAGGCATCCCAAACGGTGCGGCAGTCTTCCAGTCCGGCGGGGAAGGGGTACTCCGGAGCCAGACGGTACTCCACCGACAGCACCGGAATAGAAGTTGCCTGAGCAAAGAGGGAGGCTCCATGCCGGGAGATGACCAGATTGCCCATCAACCAGCTTCCCCCGTGGAGGTAAAGGATCATCTGATCGGGGTGACTTTCGTGCTGCTGCACCCACTCGCAGTCCACGCCTCCCAACGTGACCGGCAGGGTCTTGATTCCCGGAAGGGCGGGCAAAGCCTCGTGAAGCTTCTGCTGAGCCGTCCGCTGCTCCTCCACCGTCATCTCTCCCAACAGAGTCTGCTTTTTAAGAGCAGCCCTGCTCATCAGGTGGGAGGCCGGTCCCGGGCTGTCGGTTGAAAATTCCAGATAGGGATGTTCTTCTTGGGACATGGTATCTTCCTTTCACGATGCCGGAGAATCCGGTGGATGATGATGTAAATGCTGCCCTACTCCTCGGGGTACAAAAACCGGAACAGGGAGTGGGCGGCGGGCAAAGTCATGCCGGGTGCGCATGCGAGGTTCTCTTGTGATGCCGAAAAATCCGGCGGATGTAGAGGTTGCCCTACTCCTCGGGATGCAAAAACCGGAACAGGGAGTGGGCGGCGGGCAAAGTCATGCCGGGTGCGCCGGCAAGGTCCTCGGGGCTGGCGGCCAACAGGGCCTTCTGGGTTTTAAAGTGCCGGAGCAAGGCGGCGGCTCGCTTTTCGCCAATGCCGGGAGCCTGTGTAAGGCCCAGAGCAAAGGCGTTTTTCTTGTGCTTTTGCCTCATATGGCTGATGGCAAAGCGGTGAACCTCATCCTGAATGCCGGTGACCAGAGCAAAGGCTCTTCGATTTTTGGCAATGGAAATTTCCTCCCCCTCCCCGGCGATGGCCCGGGTTTTGTGGGCGGAATCCTTGACCATGCCAAAGATGGGAACGGCCAGCCCCATCTCCCGCAGCAAAGGCTCCACTGCCCCCACGTGGCCCTTGCCGCCGTCCAGCAAAATCAAATCGGGCAACCGCCGAAAGCCCGGGTCCTGTTCCTCCGGGTTTTGATAGCGGGAAAACCGGCGCTGCAACATCTCCCGCATGCTGCCGTAGTCATCCACGCCGGCGATGGTCTTCATGTTAAACTTTTTATAGGCGGAGCGCAGGGGCCTGCCGCCCTCAAAGACCACCATGCCTCCCACGATCGTCTCGCTGCCCAAGTTGGAGATGTCGTAGGCTTCGATGTATTGGGGCGGGGCGGAAAGTCCCAACAGCCGGGCCAACTCATCCAAAGCTGCCAGTTCCTTGCCGGTTCGCTCCAGCTTGTGGGCCAGATGCTGGGCGGCGTTGGCCAAGGCCATCTCCACCAGCCGCTTGCCTTCCCCCCGCTCGGGAACCCGCAGGCTCACCTTTTTGCCCCGCACCTCCTCCAGATACCGTTCCACCAGCTCGGGCTCCTCACTGGGGCCGTCCAGCAGAATAACAGGGGGTACATCCGTTTCAGCGGCTCCGTAGTAGGAGAGGAGAAAATCCCGCCGTGCCCACTCCAAAGAGTCGATTTCCCCCAGATCAAAGGTCTGTTTGTCCACCAGCCGCTGGGCACGAATCTTCAGCAGAGCCACACAGCTTTCCTGTGTTCCCTGGGTGAGAGCCACAATATCCTGATCCACAGTGGTTTTGGAAAAGACCACGTTCTGCTGGGCGGTGATGCGCTGGATCGCCCGGATTCTGTCCCGGTAGAAGGCGGCCTGCTCAAAATCCAAAGCGTCGGAAGCAGCCTCCATCTTTTGATGCAGCTGCTCCAAAGAGCGCTCGTTGCCGCTGTGGATAAACTCCACCGCCTGTTCAATCAGCTCGTTGTATTCCCGGCGGGAAATTTTTCCCGAGCACAAACCGACGCACTGCTTGATGTGAAAGTTAAGGCAGGGGCGTCCCTTGCCAAAATCCTCCGGAAATTTGCGCTTGCAGGTGGGAAGCAAAAAGGCTTTATTCACCTCATCCACTGTCTGATTCACCACAAAAGAGGAGGTGTAGGGCCCCAGCCAACGGGCACCGTCGGAGGGGGTGATGGCCTTTT
>CALCSA010000051.1 GCA_937894185.1 uncultured Clostridia bacterium
CATGACAGCACTGGCCGGGTTGGTGCCGTGGGCCGAATCGGGGACGATGATGTTGGTCCGCTTATGGTCTTTCCGGGCAAGGTGATAGGCCCGGATGAGGAGCAGCCCGGTGTATTCCCCATGAGCTCCCGCCGCCGGCTGGAAGCTCATGGCGTCCATGCCGGTGATCTCGCAGAGGTACTGCTCCGCCAGAGCCAGCACTTCCAGACAGCCTTGGACGGTATCTTCCGGCTGCAGGGGATGGATGCCGGTAAATCCGGGGAGAGCCGCCACCTGCTCGTTGATTTTGGGGTTGTACTTCATGGTGCAGGAGCCAAGGGGATAGAATCCGCTGCCCACGCCAAATACCTGCTGGGCCAAAGCGGTGTAGTGGCGGGCCACCTCACTCTCGCTCATCTGGGGCAGACAGGGCGAGGTTTTCCGGCTCAGCTGGGCTGGCAGGGGGGGTGCATCCTGCTCCGGAATGTCGCAGGGGGGCAGCACCAGAGGGCTTTGGCTGGGACATTGTTCAAAGAGCAGCTTCATTTCGCCACCTCCCTCAGCAAAGAGACTAGGGTATCTATTTCTTCTTTGGTGTTCATCTCGGTGACGCACCAGAGCATCCGGTTGTCCTCCAAAGGCAGGCCGCCCAGAATCCCCTTGGCGGCCAGACGGGCCTCCAGCTCCCCGGCGGGAATGGGGCATCCGGTGACAAATTCGTGGAAGAACTCACCCTGATGGATCAGCTCAAACCCCGGCAGAGCGGAAATCTTTCCCGCGGCGTAGTGGGCCTTGGCGCGGCACTGGTGAGCCACCTCGCTCATTCCCTGCTCCCCCATGGTGGCTAGATAGACCGAGGCGGTCAGGGCGCAGTGGGCCTGATTGGAGCAGACGTTGGAGCTTGCTTTTTCCCGGCGGATATGCTGTTCCCGGGCCTGTAGGGTGAGGACAAAGCAGCGCTTGCCGTCCAGATCGGTGGTTTGGCCCACAATCCGGCCGGGCAGCTTGCGGGTCATGGCGTCGGTACAGGCCATATAGCCAAGGTAGGGCCCGCCAAAGCTTAAAGGCATACCCAAAGGCTGGCCCTCTCCCACAGCGATGTCGGCGCCGCACTCCCGGGGAGAGCGGTACAGCATCAGGGCAAAGGGGTTGCA
>CALCSA010000052.1 GCA_937894185.1 uncultured Clostridia bacterium
GGGTGATCAAAGAGGGGGACGACAACCTGAAAAGCGGGCGGCTTTCCGCCATCAACGGAGCAAGAGCCATCCTTTATAAGTTCTGCCCCGAATGCGGAACCCCCCTGAATACCGAAGGCACCAGCCAAACCTGCCCCGGCTGCGGCTTTACCCGGGGGATTGGCAAACAGGAAAAGAAGAAAGATCAAAAAGGCGCCGGAAGCCGTTGCCCCGACTGCGGCGAAAAACTGGAGCACGAGGGCGGCTGTGTCTCCTGCCGCAACTGCGGCTATTCCAAGTGTAACTGACGAACTTGACAGTCTACCCCAAAGCATCCCAAAGCATTTGCGGCTGATCCCCGGTGATTTCCGCCTGTTTGACGCATGAAGCTTCCTGCTTCTGCCAACAATATAGGCGGAGGTGATAGCCTTGGCCAAAAATAAACAGTCTCAGGGTCTGGACGGCGTACTTCGCTCGGATAGCGCCCAGCAGTATTTTTCCTCCCTGCCCACCTATGTGCAGGAAATGATTATGCAGCGCCGGGAAAGCGTCCGCTCGGAAGACGACCTGCGAAGCTACGCCGAAAACCTGACCAAGGGCGACTCCTAAAGGGAAAACATCCCCTGCAAAAGCCCCTGCTCCACTCCGGCGCAAGGGGCCTACATAGGGCCACTTTTTCCCGGGGATGAGCACCCTATAGGGCCAAGGGGGAAACGCCGGAAGGGCAAGAGGAAATAGCGTGGTAAAAATACTTGCAATCGGGTGCTTTTTGGGGTAAACTAGAATGAGTTTATGGAAATATGGAGGGGAGCCGCATGATTTCAGCCGGCGATTTTAGAAATGGCGCTACATTCGAAATGGATGGACACGTCATGCAGATTGTTGAGTTTCAACATGTAAAGCCCGGAAAAGGCGCTGCCTTTGTCCGCACCAAGATACGCAACGTCATTACCGGATCCGTCATCGAAAAGACCTTTAACCCTACCGATAAGTACCCCACCGCCTTTGTAGAGCGCAAAGAGATGCAGTATCTCTACGAGGACAGCGGGCTCTACTACTTTATGGACAACGAAACCTACGAGAACATTCCCATCGGTTCCGACAAGCTGGACGACAACTTCAAGTTTGTCAAGGAAAACACTAACGTCAAGGTTCTGTCCTATAAGGGCAACGTGTTTGGGGTGGAGCCTCCCTTCTTCATCGAGCTGGAGGTCACCCAGACCGAGCCCGGCGTCAGAGGGGATACCGCCACCAACGTCACCAAGCCCGCAACACTGGAAACCGGTGCCGAAATCAAGGTGCCCATCTTTATCAACGAGGGAGACCGGATTCGCGTCGATACCCGCACCGGTGAATACATGGAGCGGGCTTAATACAGGACTATCCATTGGAAGGAGAAAATCATGGAACTACTGGAAAAAGTAGCGTATCTCAAGGGCCTTGCAGAAGGTTTGGGAATCGATGATGCCACCAAAGAGGGCAAGGTAATCAAGCTGATGATCGACATCCTGGATGATGTGGTACTGACCCTGGCCGATGTGGGGGAAGGGTTCGCGCTCTTTGGTGAACAGCTTGAGTCCATGGACGAGGATCTGGAAGAAATCATGGATGACCTGTACGGCGATGATGACGATGAGGAAAATGACGGGTGTGGATGCATGCACCACGGACATCACCACCACTACGATCAAGACATCTTTGAAGGGGAGCTTTACGAGGTGACCTGCCCTTCTTGTGGCGATGTGATCTGCGTGGACGAAGACATGCTGGACGAAGGCGAAATCAACTGTCCCGGTTGCGGTGAGCTTCTGGAGTTCGATTTGGACGGCGAACTAAGCGAAGAAGACATCGAAGATAAAGAAGAAACCGACTGAGCGTAGGCTGTGTCGGGTTAGGAAAACCCGCCCTTCTGTGAAAGGCGGGTTTTCCCATGGCCTTGGGGAGCATCTCACCTTTATTAAATACTTATAAAGAAAACACAGCTTTAAAGATAACGCTTGGGATGGAAAAGTTTGGGCATTCCCTATGCAAGGCAGAATTTCGGCGGAAAACCCGGGAATATCTGCCGGGAACGGATGTCCTCAAGGGAGAGTGGAAGGTGCCGATTATCCCGGTCCCAAGCGGTGCAGGGGGTTCAAGGAGCCGAAAAACGGCGCTCTTTGGTCTGAAAACCGGGATATTGTGAATAATGCACCAAACCTGTTAAAAAACTGCCAACCGTTGCAACTAAGTCGTTATTATGCTAGAATATTTAGGGTTTTCGGCAAAGAAGGTGAATGAAATGAACGTGCCTTCCCGCCGGGTAGCGCTGACAGGGATGTTGTTTGCTTTGGCCCTCGCCCTTTCTTTTTTGGAAGGGATGATTCCCTTCCCTGTTCCGGTTCCCGGAGTGAAATTGGGGCTTTCCAACATTGTGGTGATGTACTGCGTTTTTGGGATGGGAGCAGGACAAGCCTATTTGCTGGGTGTACTTAAGGCGCTGTTTGTGCTGATGACCCGGGGAATGAGCGGTGCGCTGTTAAGCCTTTCCGGCGGACTCCTTTCCATTACGGTGATGGTATTGTTGCGGCGTTTTTTATCAAAAGGCGACTGCTATACCGTCATCAGTATTGGGGGAGCCGTTGCCCACAACGTGGGTCAGTTGGCCTGCGCGGCGCTGCTGCTTGGGGGAGGAGTATTCTTTTGGTATTATCTTCCGGTTCTCGCCGCTGTTGGCGTCCTTGTGGGAACGCTGACCGCGGTTTTGTTGCGTAACGTACTTCCGGCTCTGGCGCGTATCAAGTCGGTACCCTCGACAGATGGTTAATGGTGCCGGGAAGGATACGCAGATCTTGTTTTCAGTAAGGAAATGGTTGCCTGACTGCATTTAGCTAAGGGTAATCAGCCTATCAGGAGGAGGAATTCATTTGTTGAGCATCTTTGATAAGCGGCTCAAGGGAGTCCATGCTCCTCATTGCAAAAACACAATGGACAGCGCAACGCAGAAAATGCCTGTGCCGGACAAAGTGTATATTTGCATGTCCCAGCATATGGGGCCCCCTTGCGATGTTCTGGTAAAGCCGGGGGATGAGGTGAAGGTGGGTCAGGTCATCGGTGATTCGGGGGCGTTTCTCAG
>CALCSA010000053.1 GCA_937894185.1 uncultured Clostridia bacterium
ACTGCATCGGAAATAGAAACGGTGATGGCACTGCGGGTGCTGAACTTAAAGCCCAGAGCCTTGATCTGGTCCAGTACCTCTGCGGTGCGGGCGGTGCCGTGACGGGCAATACAGCGGTCAATGATCTTGCCCAGCTCCTTCTTGCGGACCAGGAAGGAGACTTCCATATTAAACTGAGTTTCGGGATTGCTGCGGTCCACAAAGCCCAGATCCTGTGGGATGGGCTCGTTGAAAATGATCTGCCCCACTGTGGTTTCGATTAGCTTTCGACGGGTCTCCCCCGCCACTTCCCGGGTCATCCGCACCCGAATGGGAGCGTGTAGGCCAATGTCCCCTTCCTGATAGGCCATGATGGCCTCGTTGGGGTCCCGGAAGGCCTTGCCTGCCCCGATTTCGTCCTCCTTCACCTTGGTGAGGTAGTAAGCACCCAGCACCATGTCCTGAGTGGGCACTGCAACAGGGCGGCCGTCGGAGGGCTTGAGCAGGTTTCCTGCCGCCAGCATCAAAAAGCGGGCTTCGCTCTGTGCTTCGGCGGAAAGGGGTACGTGAACCGCCATCTGGTCGCCGTCAAAGTCGGCGTTATAGGCGGTGCAAACCAGAGGGTGCAGCTTGAGGGCGCGGCCCTCTACCAGTACCGGTTCAAAGGCCTGAATGCCCAGGCGGTGCAGGGTGGGAGCCCGGTTGAGGAGCACCGGGTGGTCCTTGATGACCACTTCCAGAGCGTCCCAAACCTCTTTGGAGGTGGCGCGCTCCACCATCTTGCGGGCCTGCTTGGCGTTCTGAGCGTCCTTGTTGTCCACCAGACGCTTCATGACAAAGGGCTTAAACAGTTCGATAGCCATTTCCTTGGGCAGACCGCACTGGTACATTTTCAGCTCGGGGCCGACTACGATAACGGAACGCCCGGAGTAGTCCACCCGTTTGCCCAGCAGGTTCTGACGGAAGCGGCCCTGCTTACCCTTAAGCATGTCGGAAAGGGATTTCAGGGGCCGGTTGTTGGGCCCGGTGACAGGGCGTCCCCGTCTGCCATTATCGATGAGGGCGTCTACCGCTTCCTGCAGCATCCGCTTTTCGTTGCGGACAATGATGTCGGGCGCGCCCAGATCCAGCAGCTTGTTGAGGCGGTTGTTCCGGTTGATCACCCGGCGGTACAAATCGTTGAGGTCGCTGGTGGCAAAGCGGCCGCCGTCCAGCTGCACCATGGGGCGAATATCCGGGGGGATGACGGGAACCACGTCCAGAATCATCCACTCGGGCTTGTTGCCGCTGGTGCGGAAGGCCTCCACAATTTCCAGCCGCTTGAGAGTTTTGATCTTCTTTTGGCCGGTGGCGGTTTTCAGCTCCTCCTTCAGTTCCACGGAAAGAGCTTCAATATCAATCTGCTCCAGCAGCTTTTTAACCGCCTCGGCACCCATTCCGGCCTCAAAATCGTCCTCGTAGGCCTCCTTGAGTTCCCGGTACTCCCTTTCGGTGAGCAGGGTGTACTTTTTCAGGTTGGTGCGGCCGGGATCGATGACGATGTAGGCCGCGAAGTAGAGCACCCTTTCCAAAAGGCGGGGGCTCATATTGAGCAACAATCCCAACCGGGAAGAGGTTCCCTTAAAATACCAGATATGGCTGACCGGAGCCGCCAGCTCGATGTGGCCCATCCGCTCCCGGCGGACCTTGGCTCTGGTCACTTCTACGCCGCAGCGCTCGCAGATCTTGCCCTTGTAGCGGATGCGCTTGTAGCGTCCGCAATAGCATTCCCAGTCTTTTTGAGGCCCAAAGATACGTTCGCAGAACAGACCGTCCCGCTCCGGCTTCAGCGTTCTATAGTTAATGGTTTCGGGCTTCTTCACCTCTCCATAGGACCATTCGCGAATGGCCTCGGGAGAAGCAAGACCTATTTTCATGGATTCAAATACGTTAAACTCCAATCAAACCCCTACTTTCTATACGGCCTGCCAACCCCGTTCCAGACAGGCGTAGCGTCTATAATTCACGGCAAAAGGATGTGTAAAGCCTTTTAGCTTTACTTCCCGTCGTCTTTATCTAAGTTAAAGATATCGTCATCATCGCTTCCGCCCAGCAAATCGTCATCCGATTCTTCCAGATCGGGCTCCTCAATATCAAAGCCGCCGCTTTC
>CALCSA010000054.1 GCA_937894185.1 uncultured Clostridia bacterium
GGGTGACCCGTTCCAGCAGGGAGGCGGCCACCTGAGCGCCAAAGGCTTTTTCCAGAACCGTACGGGCGTAGTTGACGCCTCCTTCGGTTACCACCTTTTGGGTCAGGCAGAGGGAATAAAAGTCGTTGAGGATCGCCTCCACATCCTCCGACCCCAGCTTTTGAATTTTGGCGATTTCGTAGGTGAGCTTTTCGATTTCTTCCTCCGAGAGGAATTTGTAAACCTGAGCAGCGGTCTCGCTGCCCAGAGAAATCACAATGGTAGCGGCTTTTTGCGCCTCGGTTAAGGCCGGCATAAAACCCCTCCTGACCGTTTGGATTAGTTAAGCAACCAGGTTCTGATCAACTGGGCTACAATTTCGGGATCGGAGTTGGCCAGATCCTTGATCTGAGCCCGCAGCTTCTGCTCCTGGCTTTCGGCCAGCTGAATGGGCTCGAACTCCGCTTCCCGCTCTGCGATCATCTCCAGCAGGGAAGCCTCTTCGTCCACGCCCCCCTCGACAGCCAGCTGTTCCTTCTTGCGCTTGCTGACCATCCAGACAATAAGGATAATGATCAGAGATAGAATGATCAGCAGGATGGCAAAGAACACGCCCACCGGCAGGCCCAGTATGGTGCGGTTGGCAGGACCTGTCAGATCGATGGTGGGACTGCTGGCAAAGGTCATACCCTGAACCGACACCTTTTCCTGCTCCACACCGGAAGCCTTGGCCACCAGATCAAAGATTTGATCCCGCTCGGTGTTGCCCAGAGTTTCTTTGTCGATGAGAACCGCTACCGTCAGGTCGGTGATGGTAAGCCCCGCCTTGATGATCTGGTTGCGCTCGCTGGACACCAGATAGTCATAGATAGCGTGGTTGCGGTAATAGGGACCTGTGCCGTCGTCCTCCACCTGAGCGGCGTACTGAGGCACATCAATGTTGTCGTTGGCTCCGGGAACTCCCTGAGCCAACTGCGCCCCGGCCTGACGCTCCCACTCAATTTCCTCGTAGTCTTTGAGGGGATTGTTGGGGTCCTCCGGGGGGATGTAGTCGATTTTCTCGGTGGTCTGCTCGTCGGTGTTGAGGATGGAGTTGACCTTGACCACCACATGGTCCTCCCCATACAGGGGGGTCAGCATGGTGAGGATGCGGTTTTCCACCGAGCGGTTGACCGAATCGGTCAGCTTGAGCTTGGTGGAGTGGATGTCCCCCGCCAGACTCATGGAAAGGCGCAAATCTCCCGATTCGTCCACAATGGCGATGTTGTCCTCCTCCAGCCCCGGCACGGCGTTGCGCACCAGATTGAGGATTCCCTGTATCTGTTCCGGGGAAAGGCTCCGCCCGGGATTCTTTTGAATTTTCACCGACGCGCTGGGCTTCTGGACATCCTCCTGCAGAACAAAGATGTCGTTTTCGGGGATGGTGAGGGTTACGTGGGCATCCCGCACCTCGGCAAAGGTTTTGATCATGGCCTCCAGACGCTCCTGCTGCTGGGCCTTGTCGTAAAAGTTCTTGTCGTACTGGGTGGAGGTCAGGCCGCTGCCCAACTGATAGGTGTCGTATCCAAAACCGTCCACCGGTGCTCCCCGCACCGCCAGCTGCATTCGCACGCTGTTTTCCTGCTCGGCGGGGATGAGGATGCTGTTGCCTTCCAGTTTTCCCTCCACACCCATTTCCTGCAGTTGAGCCAGAACACCTGCGTTTTCTTCCACGGTAAGGTTGTTGTACAGCACAATATAGTCGGTATGGTTAAGCAATAAAACAATGATTAAAGATAAAAGAAGAACGCCAGCAATTCCGCCCAACAGCAGAATGCGCATTCCCTTAGAAATTTTTGACCAGAACTCCTTGACGGAGCCCCCAAAAGCCGATAGTTTTTCACCCATAATATATCCTCGGTCATCACGCGAATTTTTAACAGAACAACCGGTTCTGCCAGTGTATAAAAAGTGTCGAATTTACAGCGGCTGTCTGTTATACATTAATCCGCATGATTTCCTGATAAGCGTCCAGCAGTTTGTTGCGCATCTGAATCAGCAGTTGCATGGCAACCTCCGCCTTTTGCCCGTTGATCCCAACGGCGGCAATGTCGTCCACATCTCCGGTGGCCAGCAGCAGGGAATCCTGATCCTTTACCCCATTGGCCTGATTGAGGTTTTGCAGGGCGTCCTTAAACATGGACTGAAAGGGGGTGACAGAGCCGGAAGCCTGTGGCTGCGCGGCTTGAGGCACTGAAAAAGACTGTACAGGATAGGAGCTGATCGGTATAATATTCATAAAGGTCTACCTCACATTTCAGGGCGTTTCAACCACGATTTACCGGTTGCTACTTGCCGATTTGCAGTGCCTGCTGAGCCATGTTCTTGATGGCCTCGAAGGCGGCGATGTTAGCGGAATAAGATCGGGTGGCCGCCATGGCGTCGATCATTTCGGTTGTGGAGTTGACGTTGGGCATCATCACATATCCGTCCTCCCCCGCGTCGGGGTGGGAGGGGTCGTAAACCGGGATGAAGTCCGATTGATCCTCAATAATCTCCCGAATCATGACGCCTCCTTTGGTGCCGGTGTCCCCCCGGTGCAGCCGGGCATGGCGCATAGCACTGGAAAAGGAGGTATCTCCTTTAATTTCCCGAAAGACCACCAGCTTGCGGCGGTAAGGTCCCCCCGCCTCGGTGCGGGTGGTTTCCCGGTTGACCATGTTTTCGGCGATGACGTCCATCCGGCGCTTCTGGGCGGTAATGCCCGAGCCCGCAATGTCCAGTGAACTTAAAAACGACATGGGTTAGCCTCCCTATCTGCCGCCGGAAACAGCGTATTTCAAGGTCTGATAGTGTCCGTTGATTTTGTCCCGCAGGGCCTGATACTGAATCTGCACTCTAGCCAGTTCCATCTGCTCGGAATCGATGTTTACATTGTTGCCTTCGATTCTGCCTTCGGTGCTTTTATCCTGATAGTAAAGCGGCCGCATGGTGCTAATGCGGCTGATT
>CALCSA010000055.1 GCA_937894185.1 uncultured Clostridia bacterium
CTGAAGAGAGATTCCTGCCATTTCAAAGCCTCCAATGTAAATATATTGATATTGTGCTTTTATTGTGTTAAAATTGGTTTATCCTACACTTAACTATGATAATAGCAGGATTCTTCGGGGGATACAATAGCAAATAGTTGATTAAAAGGGTAATTTAATGATGGAAATTCCTTTTGAAGTAGAATATGGCGACGCTCTCCCGCCCTTTCCGGTACCGGAGGGCTTTGGAGGGGTGCACCCCACGGGATGGGGCTGCGGCAAAGCCGGGGCGGAAAGCATGCTGGACGGCACAGGGCTACTGTATATCCTGTCGGGGACCGGGCAGATTCGCGGGAAGGGAAAGGGCTCCGGCTATCAGCCCCGCCAGGTGATTGGGCTAGGCGGCTCCCGGGTTCTCGTCCCCCGGGAAGAAACCCGCTACCTCTACCTGTTGCTGGCCGGAGCAGATACTCTGCTAAGCGGTATTGATCAGGTGCAGCTGGAGGAGGAGAGCATCGGGCTTTCCATGGCCCGCATGTATCAGAATGCGCGCAAGGGTCTGCCCGAGGAGGTGTACACTGCCTCCACCGAATGCTACGCCCTGCTGATGGAGTTGCATCGCATCCAGAGGCAGGAGAGCAGTGTCTACAGCGATCTGGTCCGCAGCGCTATCCAGATGATTCAGGAGGAGTACCCCTATCTGGCAGGGGTGGATGAACTTTCCCAGCGGCTGGAGGTGAGCAAAAGCCATCTGGTGCGGTGTTTTTCTGCCGAGATGGGCCGGGGGCCGGGGCGGTATCTGCAGGAGGTGCGGCTGGAGTCCGCCTGCCAGCTGCTGATGAGC
Organism: uncultured Clostridia bacterium; assembly: GCA_937894185.1. GTDB lineage: Bacteria > Bacillota > Clostridia > Oscillospirales > Ruminococcaceae > WRAV01. Next base: position 824 of record CALCSA010000055.1, read on the forward strand.
TGCGATTATGATGTGGAGCTGGTTGCCGGCATGACCGGCTACTCCTGCGCCAACTACTTCTGCAAGGTGTTCCGCAAGGAGCTGGGCATCTCCCCCGGCGCCTACCGCACACGATACCAAAAGGATCGCCCCGCCACCTCCCAGAAGCACCGGCTGCGGGAGATTGAGGATATGCTGGCCCTATAACAGCGTACATTTTGGAAGGCTCCCCGTTTGCTACCTGTACGTCGTTTAACGAACACACCCCATTCGGCGATGCTCCCCGGCCGGAAAGCTTACAACCTCGGACGTTTTGGCAAAGGCCCGGCTAGGCTGGCTGATCTCGTTGCGGGGCTTTTCGGTTCCGGCGTCCAGATTGGCGGTGTCAATTTCGCCTGCGGCCATGGCCTCGGCCACAGCGGTGAGAGCGGGCAGCTCCCTAATGCATCCCCGGATATTGTAAACCATCGCCCCAATGAGCATCACGCCGATCAGGGCGCTCCTTCCGGGAGTAAGTGGTTACCGTACCGCCAGAAGAAAGGAGGTAGCGGTAGCTGCCGCCCAGGATTTTCCCCCGTTCATCTAGTTGATATCGGCTCCCACAGTCCCCACCACTGATGTTTTATTCTCCTCTCTTATTCTTTATCCTGCACTATTACTTTCATGTTACCTCAACTCCTTTTTTGTAGTATGAGCCTTCCTGTCGCAACCACAGTTAAAGTAACACAGTAGATTTATAGGCGGAGGTTCTGTTTGCGGTTGACGAAAGCGGGGGTTTCTGTTAAACTATAAAAATTAGGAAGTGCTGTGTGTTCTCGTGAGCGGTGATGCGGGCGGCATTTTCTTGTAAAGTGGAAGCCCGCAACCACTGACGATCTCAACGTTTTTGAGAAGCTCAATATTTGCGATGCCTGTTTTAAAAATCTATCATTTATGCCTTTTTTATATGGAGAGGTGTCCGAGTGGTCGAAGGTG
>CALCSA010000056.1 GCA_937894185.1 uncultured Clostridia bacterium
ACCGATGTGCGGGGGCTGCTCACCGATAAGGATGACGAAAGCACCCTGATTCCCGTCGTCAACATCAGTCAGGTTCCGGCCCTCATCAAAGAGGGTATCATCTCCGGCGGCATGATTCCCAAAATCGAAAGCTGCGTGGAAGCCGTCCGCCGGGAGGTGGGCCGGGCCTTTATCATCGACGGCCGCATCCCCCACTCAATCCTCATTGAGCTGATGACCGATCAGGGCATCGGAACCATGTTCCGAGTTTAAAGAGAAGACCGGGGGATCACCCAAGGAGGCAACAGGTATGAATTTATCTCAGGTGAAAGAGCTGGATCAAACTTATATTGCAGGCACTTATGGCAGGAATAACCTGTTGGTGCAGCAGGGCAAAGGGGCTTCCTGTCAGGATGAGCAGGAGCGCACCCTCATTGATTTTTCCGCGGGCATCGGAGTTAACTCCATCGGCTTTGGCAACCCGGCGTGGGTGGCGGCGGTAAAAGGCCAGATCGATAAGCTGGCTCACATGTCCAACCTCTACTATACCCAGCCTATGGCCCTGCTGGCGCAGGCTCTCTGCCAGCGCACCGGCATACGGAAGGTGTTCTTTGCAAACTCCGGGGCAGAGGCCAACGAGGGCGCTTTAAAAACCGCCCGCAAGTATATGAGCGATCGGTATCCCGGCCGGCGGGACACCATCCTCACCCTTGTCAACTCCTTCCACGGGCGGACCATCGCCACCCTTATCGCCACGGGGCAGGAGGGAATGCACAAGCACTTTGGGCCTTTCCCTCAGGGATTTGTCTACGCCAAGGCCAACGACATTGCCGATCTCAACGAAAAGCTCACTGATAGAGTGGGGGCCATCTTCCTCGAGTGCGTGCAGGGAGAGGGCGGCGTCATCCCTCTGGAGCAGGATTTTGTAGATGCCATCGCCAAGATCTGCCAGCAGCGGGATATCCTCCTGATGGTGGACGAAGTCCAGACGGGAGTGGGCCGCACCGGCAAGTTTCTGGCGCTGGAGCACTACGGCATCACCCCCGATGTGGTGACTCTGGCCAAGGGGCTGGGGGGAGGGCTTCCCATTGGGGCGGTGCTCTTTGGGGAAAAAACCAAAGCGGTTTTGGGCAAGGGGGATCA
>CALCSA010000057.1 GCA_937894185.1 uncultured Clostridia bacterium
TTGGAAGGAGTTATAATATTGTGATGAAATCGCCATTGGAAAATAGACCTCCAAGAGAAAATGAAGGATTCTGCTTTGTTGCCTTCGGTATAGCTAATTTTCATAATGGCAGACTAAGAATCAACACAGAGAAAGGATGTAGGTTATGTCTGGTTACAACCCCTACGACAACGTATTAGCTACCTTGGAGCGTGCGGCAAACATTCTAGGATATGAGCCTTCCGAGTACGAGATACTCAAACACCCCGAGCGTTCTTTAAAGGTAGCGGTTCCTGTCCGCATGGACGACGGCAGCGTCAAGATGTTTGACGGCTACCGGGTTCAGCACAGCACCGTTCGCGGTCCGGCCAAAGGCGGCTTGCGGTATCATCCCGACGTCAATCTGATGGAAGTCTCGGCTCTGGCCGCTTGGATGACCTTTAAATGCGCTGTGGTGGGGATTCCCTACGGCGGAGGCAAGGGCGCCTTGGCGGTGGACCCTACCAAGCTTTCCAAAAATGAGCTGAAAAACCTCACCCGCAGCTTTACCACCATGATTGCCCCCATCATCGGGCCGGAAACCGATATTCCCGCTCCCGACCTTGGCACCAACCCGGAGATCATGGGCTGGATTGTGGATACTTACTCCATGCTCAAAGGGTATCCCAATCCCGGCGTCGTCACCGGAAAGCCCATCGAGCTGGGCGGCTCTCTGGGCCGGGGCGAAGCCACCGGACGGGGCATCACCATCACGGCCAAGAATGCTCTCAAGGCCCTGAACCGGGAACTGAAGGGCGCTACCGTAGCCGTGCAGGGTATGGGCAACGTGGGCAGCGTTTCCGCCAAACTCATCCACGCCGAAGGTGCCAAGGTTGTGGCTGTCTCCGATATTTCTACCGGCATCTACAATGCGGGCGGCCTGAACATTCCCGAGATTCTTGCCTTTGTGGCCGGCGGCAAAAACCTGCTGAAGGATTACAAGGGAGATGTGGAGTTCATCAATAACGCCCGGCTCCTGACTCTGGATGTGGACCTGCTGGTCCCTGCCGCCATGGAAAACATGATCAACGCAGACAATGCCGGAGACATCCGGGCAAAGCTGATTGTAGAAGGCGCCAACGGACCCACCACCGTGGAGGCCGACGCCATTCTGGAGGAGAAGGGCATCCCCGTCATCCCCGATATTCTGGCCAACGCAGGCGGCGTGGTAGTTTCCTACTTCGAGTGGGTGCAAAACAATCAGAAGTTCTACTGGGATGAAGAAACCGTCAACCAGCGCTTGGAAAGCATGATGAACGAGGCCTTTACGAGTGTATGGGGCATCGCGCAGGAAAAGAATGTCACCGTTCGCACCGGCGCCTACCTCATCGCTGTGAAGAAGGTTGTCGAGACCCTTCGGATGAAGGGCAGCATCTAACTCAAC
>CALCSA010000058.1 GCA_937894185.1 uncultured Clostridia bacterium
GGACCCACTGCTGCAAAACCCCACCATGGAGGATCAGGTCTACGATCTGGCCCAGCTGACTTGGGAGCTGCTCATGGGCAGCCCGGCGGAAATGCTGATCTCCGGTTTGTTTATGCTGCTGACGCTGCTCCTTCTCTCACCGCTGCAACTGGGTCTTACCCGCTGGTATTACAGCCTGATTCGGGGAAATGCCGCCCCCTTTGGGGAGGTTTTTCACTTCTTCGAGACCATGCAGCGATATTTGCGGGCGGTATGGTATACGGTTCAGATTGGCCTGCGCAGCTTTTTGTGGAGTCTTGCGTTCTTTTTTCTGCCCGGGGGTGTGCTGGGGATCAGCCTGTGGTTTTTAGGCACCGAGGGCATTTCCGACCAGACCCGCTCCGCCGCCAGTGTGGGCGTGATAATGGCCTGTGCTCTGTTCTTTTTGGCCGCCGCCCTTTATATGATTTTTGTCAACCGGTACGCGCTGACCAGCTACTTCCTCTGTGAATCCGATACTGTCAGCGTATCCTCCGCCCTGAAAACCTCCGTTCGCTACACCAAGAGCCACCGGGTCCTTCTCCTGCTCTTTACCCTTTCCTTTTTGGGATGGTACCTGCTGACTCCCTTTACCCTGTTTTTGTTGCTGCTGTTTGTGGTTCCTTATCACAGCGCCGCCACCATGCTGCTTAGCCGCTATCTGGTGGAAAAAAACCGTCTCAGCGAGCCCGACGCCACTCAGGAGTGGCATCCCATCAAGTGACGGATCAAACCGGTTGCTACAAAAAGCCCGACCCTGCTGACAGGGCCGGGCTTTTGGGTATTCTAAAGATGGACGGAGAAAAGCGTTAAGATTATTCTTCCTTGGCTTTGGGTTTAAAGACCACCGCCGATAAAAATCCAAAGAAAATGGCTGCCGCCACCCCCGCCGCCGAACCGGTCAGCCCGCCGGAAAGAGCGCCGAAGATGCCCTTTTCCGCCACGGCGTCCCGGGTTCCCTTGGCGATGGTGCTACCCCATCCGGTGAGAGGAATGCTGGCGCCACCGCCGGCCCAGTCCACCAGTGGCTGGTAAACTCCCAGTGCTCCCAGCACCACGCCCAGCACCACAAAGGTGACCAGAATCCGGGCGGGAGTCAGCTTGGTAAAGTCGATGAGCACCTGACCCACGGCACAGATGGCGCCTCCGACCAGAAAGGCCTTGACGTATTCCCAAAACAGTTCCATTATGCGTTTCCTCCCTGCTGTATGGGGTTGGGGGTGGAGGACAAGTGGAGCAGGTGGGCGATGCCGGGAATGTTCTGCCCCTGCTGCACGCTGATGGGGGACATCAGCGCCCCGGTAGCCACAAACAGCATATCCTTGATTTTGCCTTCTCTGATGGCGGGGATGATGTAGGAGCAGAGCACTCCCGCCGCGCAACCGCAGCCGGAACCTCCCGCCTCCACATCCTGTGTGGCCCGGTCGTAGAGGATCAGTCCGCAGTCGGCGTGTTTCTTTTTAATGTCGTAGCCCTCCCGGAGCAGAAGCTCCGCCAACAGGTCGGAGCCCACTTGAGCCAAGTCCCCGGTGAGGATCAAATCGAAGTTGTCCGGTCCGGTGAGGGTGTCCTGAAAGTACCGCTTGATGGTGGTGGAAGCCGCCGGAGCCATGGCCGCCCCCATGTTGTTCAGGTCCTTGATGTCCTTGTCCTCAATGCATCCCACTGTCACCGCTTTAATATAAGGGGGCTGGCTGTTTTCCGCTATAATGCAGGCTCCCGCGGCGGTGGCGGTCCACTGGGCGGTGGGAGCCCGCTGCCCCCCATATTCCAAGGGGAAGCGGAACTGCCGCTCCGCCGAGCAAAAGTGGGAGGAGGTAATGGCCATCACCTTTTTGGCCAGCCCTCCCTCAATCATCATGGAAGAAAGAATCAGGCTTTCCGCCATGGTGGAGCAGGCGCCATAAAGCCCAAAAAAGGGAATGCCCAGCTCCCGCAGGCCGTAGTGGCTGGCCACAATCTGATTGAGCAGGTCCCCCGCAAAGAGATACTGAATATCCCCGGGGGAAAGAGAACACTTATCCATCACCTTTTGGGCGGCCTGCCGCTGCATTTCACTTTCGGCCAACTCCCAGCTTTTTTGCCCGAATAAGGCGTCGTAATTTACAATGTCAAACATCTTGCCGATAGGGCCTTCGGCTTCTTTTTTGCCCCCAATGGCCGCACTGCCAGTGATGCTGGGGCTTTTGTCCAGTCTCAGGGTGTACTTTCCAATATTGGTAGACATGTTTATCCCCTCCTAATACAATTGAAACAGATAGAGGATAACGCCGTAGACCACGCCGGCGGCGATCCCGTAGACAATGACCGGGCCGGCGATAAGGAACATCTTGGCGCCCAGCCCCATAATATAGCCTTCACTTTTAAACTCCAGAGCGGGAGCGGTGATGGCGTTTGCAAATCCCGTGATGGGAACCAAAGTGCCCGCTCCGCCCCATTTGGCCAGCTTGTCGTAGATGTTGAGCCCGGTAAAAAGAGCCGACAAAAACACCAAAGTAATGGAGGCGGCGGGAAAGGCAGTTTCTTCCGGCACCCCCATACTCATGTAAAACTTGATCAGTGCGTGACCTAAAGTGCAGATAGCCCCCCCCACCAAAAAAGCCATGGGAATGTTCCGCGCGCTTTTGGAGGGTGGAGAGGCCTTTTTTACCATTTGATTGTAGGATTGATTGGTTACAGTTTCCATCCCAAATGAGCCCCCTTGCAAAGAATTATATTGTCATTTTCCCACCGGTTTTGACCAATATGTATGCAGGAAGAATCTGAAAGCACATATTTTCCAACATTTTCATGGAACAACTTGATTATCTGTTCCGATTACTATGCATATTACCTATATTAATGGAAATATTTTTCGTATATTATAGAAAATTGAACAGGGTCTATTCTTTTAACAGAATTTGTGTTAAACTGATAAGGTGGAATTTTAAAGGGAGCCTTTTTTGCAAGATGCTCCCATGTTCTGCAAGAGCGGTCTTTGTTTGCGTCACCGCATCTGTTTGCTGAGCACTGGGAAAGGAAGGCCATTCTGCCGGTGAAGTCAATCGTAATGTGTTCGGGTAAGGGAGGAACAGGCAAGTCCTGTGGGGCGGCCTATATCGCCGAGGCTCTGGCCAAAGCCGGGCGCAAAACTTTGTTGCTGGAACTGGGACAAGACCTGCGCTCTCTGGACCTGATTCTGGGGGTGTCCGCCACCGCTTTTGGCACAGGGGATGTGCTGTCCGGGCTTTGCCGGTGGGAAGAAGCCGTCTCCCCCGTGGAACGCACCGCCGGGCTGTTTTTAATGCCCCCCGGCTGTGAAACACCCATTGAGGCGGCAGAAGTGGAACATCTGCTCCACACTCTGGAGCCGGAGTTTGACTTTATTCTGGTGGACGGCGCG
>CALCSA010000059.1 GCA_937894185.1 uncultured Clostridia bacterium
TACATCGCCGTTCGGGTGACAGCCTATCAGGGCCTTGTCTACGATGACCCCAAAATGCCCGGCGTCTTCCGGGAAAAGCTGCGCACCGGAGCCGCCGATTACGTCTACTCGGAGGATAACGCCTATTACCGCCTTTACTCGGGAGGCTATATCCCCAAGAGCCTGTGCGAAATTGTGGAGGGTGAGGTGCGGATCGGCAACAAGATCACCTCTGTCTCCACCTCCATCCACGAGGACGGAGAACGCTACACCTTCCACGGCATTGCCACCCCCGCCTACCGGGTGGGCCGGGGAGAGGGCAACACCTTTGTCCTCACCACCTACAACACCAACGGCACTCAGCCGGTGAACGTATCCTCCTCCCTCCTGTTTTCGGGAGTTCGGTCCACCGCCAACCAGAACAACAGCGTCAGCTATGTGTTTGATTTCAAGGACACCGGGCGCTATTGGGGCTATCTGGTGCAGTTTGACGGCGATGATCTGGTGCTGAGCTTCCAGTACAAGCCTACACTTTCCGGCGGCTCCACTCCGTTAAAGGGAGTGAAGATCATGCTGGACCCCGGACATGGGGGACATGATCCGGGAGCGTTGGGCTTTGCCGGCACCAAGGGCCCCGACGAAAACACCCTGAATCTGGCCAACGCCTATGCAGTGCGGAACAAGCTGACCGCTCTGGGGGCAGAGGTCGTCTTTACCCGCAGCCAGCTGGATGAGTTCCTCACGCTGGACGAGCGGCTTCAGGCTTTTGAAGAAAGCGGTGCTCACCTGTTTCTGGCTCTGCACCACAATTCTCTGGGCGAAAACAGTGATGGCAATAAGGCCCAAGGCACCGAAATCTACTACCACACCAACCAGTCCGCCACGGCTGCCACCCGTCTGATCGAAGCCTATACCTCACAGGTGAACCGCATCAACCGGGGAGCCAAAAACGGATACTACCGGGTGACCCTGCTGCCTCAGTCTCCCTCCATGCTGCTGGAAATGGGCTTTATCTGCCACCCGGTGGAGTACGAGAACCTCACCAATCCCGCCGTCATCGAGCAATCGGCGCAGGGAATCGCTAACGGCATTCTGGCAGCACTGCGGTAACCTCCATCTTTCCTTGTGAATACAGAAAAGCCCGGAATCTTTAAAGATTCCGGGCTTTGTGTTGCGGTAATTGGTTTGGCGATTAATACATGCCGCCCATGCCGCCGGCAGGAGGTGCGGGGGGAACGTCCTCTTTGATGTCAGTGACAAGAGCCTCGGTGGTGAGAACCATGGCAGCCACGGAGGAGGCGTTCTGCAGGGCGGAACGGGTCACCTTGGCAGGGTCCACAATGCCCAGCTTGATCATGTCGCCATAGGTCTCGCTATAGGCATCGAATCCGTAGCCCACAGTGGCCTTGGAAAGGATCTTATCCAGAATGACGGAGCCTTCCAGTCCGGCGTTGGAAGCAATCTGGCGCAGGGGCTCTTCCAGAGCGCGGCGCACAATCTTAGCACCGGTCTTGATGTCGCCTTCCGACTGCTCCACAGCCTTTTCCACAGCGGGGATGGTGTCGATGAGAGCGGAACCGCCGCCAGCGACGATACCCTCTTCCACAGCAGCCTTGGTGGCGGAAAGAGCGTCCTCGATGCGCAGCTTCTTTTCCTTCATCTCCACTTCGGTGGCAGCGCCAACCTTGACAACGGCTACACCGCCGCTCAGCTTGGCCAAGCGCTCCTGCAACTTCTCCGTATCAAACTCGGAAGTGGAAATCTCAATCTCGTTGCGAATCTGCTTAATGCGGTCGTCAATGGCTTCCTTATCGCCGGCGCCATCCACAATAATGGTGTTTTCCTTCTGCACCTTGACCATCCGGGCACGGCCCAGATCTTCTATGGTGGTTTCCTTTAGCTCGAGGCCCAGCTCCTCACTGATGACCTGGCCGCCGGTGAGAATGGCGATATCCTTGAGCATCTCCTTGCGGCGGTCGCCAAAGCCGGGAGCCTTGACAGCCACGCAGGTAAAGGTGCCCCGCAGGCGGTTGA
>CALCSA010000060.1 GCA_937894185.1 uncultured Clostridia bacterium
ATTGTGGTAGAAAAAGAGCTGGAGGATAAAATTGAGCAGGCGATCACTCTGGCCGAAGATTTGCAGGCTCCTGTCACCATGGGGCAGGTGCTGGGCTCGGTAGAAATCATGGTAGACGGCGTGGTGGTGGGCTCCTACCCCCTCAAAGCCGCTGAAGATATAGAACGGATGACCTTCCTCAAAGCCTTTGTCATCCTGCTGGGGTCCCTGCTAAAGCTGCATCACTAAATAGAACGCACTGCGCTAAAGCCGTTGATAAGCCTCCATGTTCCCGAAACGTGGAGGCCGTTTTCTTTGGAAAAGCAGAATAAAATTCCGGTTTTTCCTCATTTTGGGGATTTTCTTTTATTTTTTGGCTATCTGGTGGTATAATAGAGCTATATCCATAAAGCGGGCGTGGCACCATATTATGGATAGAACCTTGAATGTGACGGTCCAATTTCTTATCACGAGATCATTATACAGTCTGCGGGCGCTCAAATCAAGAATAACAAAGGAGATGTTGCCATGGAGCGGGTGTGCGCGATGAAATCGGTGGTGCAGGAGGTAGCCCGGCTGCTTTCTCCCCGTACCATCTACCTTTACAATCAAAAGCTCAATCCCAGGGGAGAGCAAACCTCCTTTAAACTCTGCGTGGTGGCCGATGTGGCCGATAAAGAACGGGCCGAGCGGGATGTGTATCGAGAGATCGATTGCCCCATTCCCTTCGACATCCTGCTGTATACTTCCGGTGAGTGGGAGCGGCTGACCGCGGATTCTTCCACCTTTGCTTTTCATATTAAACAAGTTGGGACGATTGTATATGGCTAAACGGAGTTACCAGCACAACTACCGGGATTCCCGCCGGTATTATGACTGGCTGGACCGGGCGGGAGAGGATATGATCTGCGCCGGGGTTCTGGTGCAAAACGATAACTGTTACAATTCGGCGGCGTTTCACTGTCAGCAAACTGTCGAGAAGGCGCTGAAGGCTTACATACTGCTCAAAAGCGATGTGCTGCCGGACGGGCACAACCTGCCCTGGCTTTGCAAGCGCGCCATGCGGTATGACAAAACCTTCAGCGAATGGCTGGACGAAAGCGCCACCCTCAACCGTTGTTATATCGAGACCCGCTACCCGGCAGACTTGCCGCTGGATCTGGATTTTCGGCAGGTGACAAGGTACTACCAGATGGCCAAGGCCATGTACCTTTTCATCTGCGAAGAGGTGGACAAAACACTGGCGCAGAATCGGGCCCACCCTTCGCAAAAATCCTAAAGCCTGCCTATAGGGCGGGCTGAGAAAATGGACAGAGGTGCTATGGGAAAATACCTGCTTCGATACCTTATCTTCTGGCTGCCCGCCGCGGTAGCCGTCTACTTCTTTTCCGGCGCAGGCCCGGGAGCTGCCCAGACTTTTCAGTGGTTTGGGGCTTTCTTTCTGGTGCTGGGCTGGAGCGTCAACACCGGGATGCTGGCCTACCATCGACCCCGGAACGCTCTTGCTCTGCTGATGGGCTGGCTGGGATGCAATATCCTCATTATCACCGCCCTCTACCGCACCCCCTACCAGTCCACCCTTCACTGGTGGCTGCTCAACGTTGGGGGAGCCTTGAGCTTTAAGCCTCTGGACATCTTTATCGTGGCTCTGCTGGATTTTCCGGTGCAGCACGAGATGGTGGTAACCGGTGCTCTGGCCGCCTGCTGCTTTGTAGGCTGGCTTTGTGGCGCGGTTTACCGGCGAATTCGCCCCAACCCCTACCGGCCCAGAATCTACCGGACCGGTTGATTATCACGACATAAATACAGGGAAAAGGCGTAGCAGAGCGTTTGCCGCGCCTTTTCCGGCCGCAAGGAGTTTACCCCATGCCCATCACAAAAGACCTGCGATACCGCAAAGCTTTTTTGCTGGCCCTTGGTATGGCCTTTTTGTTGTTTTTGCCCTTTATCCTTTATGATGGGGGCTACTTTATCTATTACGGGGACTTTAACGTCCAGCAGATTCCCTTTTACAAGCTGGCCCACGAGGCGGTGCGCAGCGGCAATGTCTTCTGGAGTTTTTACACCGATCTGGGAGCCAACTTTATAGGCTCCTACAGCTTTTACCTTTTGTTTTCCCCTTT
>CALCSA010000061.1 GCA_937894185.1 uncultured Clostridia bacterium
CCCGAACGGTGTCCGAGATGGGCTCGTTGGTGTCGTCGCCCTCCACCAGCACGGCGTAAATCCCGGTGATGGAGCCCTTTTCGAAGTTTCCGGTGCGCTCCAACAGCTTTGGCATGGCGGTGTACATAGAAGGAGTATAGCCCCGGGCCACAGGAGGTTCCCCGGAGGCAAGGCCGATTTCCCGCTGGGCCATGGCAAACCGGGTGAGGTTATCCATCATCAGCAACACATCTTTGCCCTGATCCCGGAAGTACTCCGCCACCGAGGTGGCTGCCATGGCGCATTTGAGGCGGAGCATGGCAGGCTGGTCGGAGGTGGCCACCACCACCACCGAGCGGCGCATGCCCTCCTCCCCCAAATCCCGTTCGATAAACTCCTTAACCTCCCGGCCACGTTCTCCCACCAAGGCGATGACGTTGACATCGGCGTGGACATTCCGAGCAATCATCCCCATCAGGGTGCTTTTTCCCACGCCGGAACCGGCAAAGATGCCCATTCTCTGTCCCTTGCCAATGGTGAGCAGGCCGTCGATGGCCTTGATGCCAAAGGTCATGGGGGTGTCGATCCGGGGTCTTGCCATGGGGTTAGAATAGGAGCTTTCCACCTCGTAACGGGCCACGCCTTCAAAATCGGGGCCTCCATCTATAGGACGTCCCAGCGCGTCGATGGTTCTGCCGATCAGCGCGTCGGACACAGGAATTTTCAGTTTTGTTTTGGTGCCTTCCACCAAAGAGCCGGGGGCAATGCCTGTCAAATCCTCGTAGGGCATCAGCAGTACCCGGTTATCCCGGAACCCTACCACCTCGGCGTTAATAAAGCCGCTTCCATCGGGAGCGTGAATTTTGCAAAGCTCCCCCACGGTGGTGGCAGGCCCGATGGATTCCACCATCAAACCAACAATTTTGTCAATTTTTCCAAGATAGTTGTAGGGGTCGGCCGCAGCCACCCGCCGAATGGTCTCTGTAAAATTCATCACAATACCTGCCGCTCTATCATAGCTGGAGAGTGGGGTTAGAGTGGCTGAAACAGGGGCTTGTCAGAACAAAAACCAGTTGCCCGCCATCTGCCTACCCCAAAGGATTACCGGTCCAGAGCTGCGTCTTTCAAGTTGTTTAGCTGGGTCTCGATGCTCACATCCACTACACCTTTGGGGGTTTCTACCAAGGCACTGCCCGGTTCCAGACCCTGCTGGGTGGTGAGAGTGACCTCCGCCCCCATATCGGTGAGCAGTTTGCGGACCTGTTCCGCCACTTTGGCCTGAATGGGCAGCAAATCCGGGGAAAGGGTGACTTTGACGTACTGTTCCCCGCTGGCGTTTTCCACCACCTCCCGCAGCAGTTCGGCTACAGCGGCAGGGTTTGCCCCCAGAGTTTGGCCGATCACCTTGCGAGCCACCGTGATGGCCAGTTCCACCAAATCTTCCTGCTGGTCCCTTAGCACCTGAGCCTCGTAATCGCTCAGCCGATCCAGAATGTCGGCAATCATCGCCATTTTAGGATCGTATTCCTTGTGGAAATCCTGCCCGGCTTCCTCATAGCCTCTGGAAAACCCATCCAGATAGCCGTTGTTTCTGGCCTCTTCCGCCATCTGAACCCCGGTGGCCCGGGCATTGCCGAGAATTTCCTCCGCCTCTGCCTTGGCCCGCTCCATCACAACCGCCATTTCGGCTTCGATGTTCCAGAGCTGGGCGGTGTTTGCCTCCTGCCGGGCCTGACAGTCCCTCGCGTCTTTGATCTGGGCATTTAAGTCACGCAGCTCCTCCTCGGCCTTGCGGATTTCCACCCGCAGCCGATTGAGCTGGTCTGTATAATCATCCTGTACCGG
>CALCSA010000062.1 GCA_937894185.1 uncultured Clostridia bacterium
CTTCTGTGCGTCTTCTTTCCGGTCAAGGCCCAGCTGCTCGGATAGCCAGTCCATCAAACTGCCCCGCCCCTGTTGCTTCCACTGCTTGGATAAAACCGCGCCGACAATCAGCAGAACGGGAATAAACCCCGGCGCCAGGCTCAGCACCCACAGCCCGATGACGAGCGCAAGCACAGCGAACCATCGCTTATTGGTCATGGAGATCCCTCGTTTCAGAACATCTTAAGCTCGCCCCTGCTCAGGGCGGCATCATCCAGAATCACCGTGATGTCTTTTGGTCCGCTGCGAATAAAGCTGCCCATATCCTCGGCAAAGCTTTCGGTATCGCTGGGCTTGCCCACATACTGGCCCTGAGCGTAGGTTCCGCCCAGCTCCGCCAGCTTATTCATACAGGCGATGGTGTCCACGCCCTCAAAGGCGGTGCCGCATTTGAGGCCTTCCGCCATGGAGAGAATCTTCCTCACACTCTCCTGACGCTTGGGCTCCCGCTCCAAATCCTTGGTAAAACTCTTGTGAAGCTTGAGGAAGTGCACGCCCATTCCCTCCAAAAGCTCCAGAGACTGAATCCCCCGGTCGATGTCGCAGACGGCGACTTTCAGCCCGGCATCGGTGAGCTTTTTGGTCTGAATTTTGGCAAGTTCCGGGTCCAGCCGCAGGGTGTGGAGACTGACCACCACTGTGAGCAGAGCGGCTTCCACCTGAAACTCCGCCATACAGCGGCCAAAAAAAGCGTCAATATCATTTTTGTAAAAATCCAGCTCCCCTATTCCCACCATGACGGGGATGGGGATATTTCCCGCTTTACGCCACTTATGGATGGTGCGGCAAACCTGATAGATCACCTTGAGGTTGGAGGCAGGCAGAATGTTGCCGTCACGCAGGTGGCTGCGGGAAGGATCGTTGGAATCCTCGTATCCCCAGCGGACCGTGGAGTCGCAGGCGGTGATCCGCTTGCTGGCAATGAGAAGCTGGGGCCGCAGATAGAGGATGAAGTCGTCGGCATACTGGTGTTCGCTATAGTCCTCCAGAGCCGATTCCCCGTACAAAAAGCTGGTGAGCATGGCGCTGTTGTAGACAGAGTAGGTTTCCGCCTTGGTGAGCTTGATGCTGTGGCGGGCGATGTTGGCCCAGCCGATCAGCTTAAAAATGTCGTAGTCGCCGGGGTTTTCGGTAATGGCCACCCCCATGCTGACCTGCAACCCGCTTTTGGAGCCAATGTCGTTGCGGATCACTTCTCCGGTCCGGCGCAGCCGCTCGTAAATGTCCTGCAGCTGGTTTTCATCAATATAGACAATGAGGCCGACAAAGTGGTCGGCGGAAAGCCGGGTGAGCATGGCTCCTTCCGGCAAAATCAGCTTCATTTCCTGAGAGATGCGGGTGATGACATAGTCCCCGGTGGAAAATCCCCGCAGGGTATTGATAAACCGGAAGCGGTTAAAATCAAAATAGACCAGCGCAAACTTTTGGCCGCTTTCCGCCATGCTATGGAGAAAGTTCTGGCAATCCATCCGATAGCCTCGGCCCACCTTAAGGCTGCTCAGCCGGTCAAACTCCTCCTCGCTGTTTTCCTTTGGGGAAAGTGGGGACACTTTGTTCTTTTCCCGTTCTTCCTCTGGGTAATCGGCATAGTAATCCACCAGATTGACCAGCTCTTCCGGCTCCTTGGCGGCGGCCTGCTCCCCCGGCATGCCGAAGGAAACCGTCCGCTCCTTGGTTTTATCCTCTCCCTGCCGCTTCTGAAAGCCCAGAACACCAGTGGCAAACACCACGACAATCATCACAATCAGCAAGACCAGAACCAAGATTACCACACGGTACAGCCCCCTTATTGGCCGCCGATTGCCCGGCTCGCCCAATGGAAATTGAATCCCCCGGCCCATCCCCTTGGAAGGCCCGGTTCTCCGATCTGTTTTTCTGTTTCCATCATATCAGATAGCGGTCAGAAACACAAGCGCCATGCGGTTTATCACCGTTTTTGCCCGGGGACAGGCCACAGGCTTCGCAACAGGGGCATTTTCCCATGAAATATGAGCAGATTGGGGAAAACCTCCGCCGATTCCGGGGGAAAATCTTCTACTCTCATGATTGATAAGCGGGACAAGATTCTGTATAATAATCTTAAGTGCCTATTGCTTTTTCGCGGAAACCGCGCAGGCCGCGAAATTAGGCAGGTGAAACTCCATGCGCGGAGAAGGAGAGCAGCAATGGAAAAACAAAAGGTGCTGGAGCTTTCGCTGACAGCAGCGAAAATGCGCCGCCTGATCGTAGATCAGGTATACGCCGCCGCTTCGGGGCATCCCGGTGGCTCCCTGTCTATCGCCGATATTCTCGCGGTGCTGTACTGGCAGGAGCTGAACATCGACCCCAAGGAGCCGAGAAAAGCTGATCGGGACAGGGTGGTGCTGTCCAAGGGCCACTGCTCGCCGGGCCTTTACGCCGCCCTTGCTCTGCGGGGCTACTTCCCCGTGGAGGATCTGAAGGGATTCCGCCAGACAGAGAGCTATCTTTCCGGTCACCCCGAAATGAACAAGGTAAAAGGGGTGGACATGAGTACCGGCTCGTTGGGTCAGGGATTTTCTTCCGCCGTGGGCATTGCTCTGGCCGGAAAGCTGGACCAAAAGGATTACAGGGTTTACGCCATTTTGGGCGACGGTGAAATTCAGGAAGGCCAAGTCTGGGAAGCCGCTATGAGCGCCGCCCACTTTAAGCTGGATAATCTGGTGGCTATTCTGGATAACAACAACCTGCAAATTTCCGGCAGTGTGGACAAGGTGATGAGCCCCTATCCCATCGACGAGAAGTTTGCCGCCTTTGGTTTTGAGGTCATCCACATTGACGGCAACGACATGAACCAGATCGAGGAGGCCATCCACAAGGCCCGCACCATCAAGGGCAAGCCCACTCTGATTCTGGCCAAGACTGTCAAGGGCAAGGGTGTTTCCTTTATGGAAAACAACTACAAATGGCATGGCGCCGCCCCCAATAAGGAGCAGTACGAGCAGGCGGTTGGGGAACTGGACGCTGAAATTGCCCGACTGGAAAAGGAGGTGGCCGCCCAATGAGCGAGCTGAAAAAGATTGCAACCCGTCTGGCTTATGGTGAGGCCCTGCGAGAGTTTGGTGCAGACCCCCGCATCATCGCCATGGACGCCGATCTGGGCGTTTCCACCATGTCCACCATTTTTGGTCAGGCATACCCCGAGCGCTACATCGACATAGGTATTGCCGAAGCCAACATGGCCGGTGTAGCCGCCGGTCTTGCCACCACCGGCAAAATCGTCCTGATCCACTCCTTTGCCATGTTCGCTCCCGGCAGGATGTACGATCAGGTCCGCAACTCCATCGTTTTCCCCCGCCTCAATGTCAAGGTGGTGGGCTCTCACGCCGGTGTGACGGTGGGACAGGACGGCCCCACTCATCAGGCGCTGGAGGACATCGCCCTGATGCGGGCACTGCCCGGCATGGTGGTGCTCAGCCCCTGCGACGCCAACGAAACCCGCTTGGCTCTTCGCGCCATGCTGGACTACGAAGGCCCCTGCTATATGCGCACCGGACGTCTGGCCGTGGATCAAATCACTCAGGATATTCCCGGCTACCGGTTTGAGCTGGGCAAGGGCTGCACCCTGCGGGAAGGCAAAGATGTCACCATTGTGGACACCGGTTATATGGTGGCGCAGGCTCTAAAGGCCGCCGATGCTCTGGAGCAGGAAGGTGTTTCCGCCCGGGTCATCGACATCCACACTATCAAGCCTCTGGATCAGGAGCTGCTGATTGCCGCCGCCCGGGAAACCGGAGCCATCGTCACCGCCGAAGAGCACAACATCATTGGCGGTCTGGGCGGAGCGGTAGCCGAGCTGCTGGTGGAAAACCACCCCGTTCCCATGGAGCGGATCGGCGT
>CALCSA010000063.1 GCA_937894185.1 uncultured Clostridia bacterium
GCAGACGACCTTGGTTGCGGGGGTGGAGAGCAATGTTTAAGAAAGGCGTCCGGTTCGACTTCTGGAGCTTTGTGGGCATTGTTTCCATTGCGTTTTTTGGAATGTTCCTCATCATTCCCGTTGGGCGGATGCTTATCTTTTCCTTCCAGACCACCGAAGGCACCGGCTTTAGCCTTGACAACTTTGTCAAGTTTTTTTCCCGCCCCTACTACAGCACGGCCCTGAAAAACAGCGTGGTTGTGGTATTGTCTGCCACCATACTGGTCACCCT
Source organism: uncultured Clostridia bacterium (assembly GCA_937894185.1). Lineage (GTDB taxonomy): Bacteria > Bacillota > Clostridia > Oscillospirales > Ruminococcaceae > WRAV01. The sequence goes on from CALCSA010000063.1 coordinate 272, forward strand.
CATTGGAGTTCCTCTGGCTTATATTACCACCAACTTTAAGATCAAAGGCAGAAGAGTCGTCGATATTCTCATCATCATCTCCATGTTGTCGCCTCCCTTTTTGGGCGCCTACTCCTGGATTTTGATGCTGGGCCGTAACGGTGTGATCACCAACTTTTTTAAGACTCTGTTCGGCATAAAGATGCCCAGTATCTATGGGTTTGGCGGCATCCTTCTGGTCTTTACCCTCAAGCTCTTCCCCTATATCTACATGTACACCAAGGGCGCACTCAAAAAAGTGGACGCCTCTCTGGGAGAAGCGGCCGAAAGCCTTGGCTACCACGGATTCCGCAAGGTGTTTAAGGTTAGCCTGCCTCTTGTGCTCCCCACCATTCTGGCCGGCGGAACCATCGTTTTCCTCCGCGCCTTTGCCGACTACGGTACCCCCCGTTTGATTGGAGAAGGATACAGCACTCTACCTGTCATCATCTATCAGGAGTGGGTAAGCGAGACGGGAACCAACGCTTACTTTGCCTCTGCAGTGGCCATGATTATGATGGTCGTGGCAGCCATTGTGTTCTCTGTGCAAAAGTATATTTCCAACCGCAAAAACTACACCATGAGCATGCTCAACCCGCCCAAAGCCAAGCAATTGACGGGAATTTCCAACCTGCTGGCCCACGGATATGTGTATCTCATCGTGTTTTTGGCCACCTTGCCCCAAGTGTATATCATCGCCATTTCCTTCCGCAACTCCAACGGCATCATGTGGACGGAAGGCTACGGGCTGGGCAACTACACCACCGTGTTTAAAAAGTCTTTGGGCTCCATCGGCAATACCTTTAAGTTTGCCATCATCGCCATTATCATCGTCATTGTACTGGGAACCCTGTTCGCCTACCTGACGGTGCGGCGGAAGAACCTGCTCTCCAAGCTGCTGGACGTGTTTATCATGTTCCCCTACGTTATTCCCGGCACCATCTTCGGTCTGATTCTTCTGATGAGCTACAATCAGCCTCCCATGGTGCTCAGCGGCACGGCGGCCATTATCATCATCTCCTATGTGGTGCGCCGGATGCCTTATACCGTGCGGTCCAGCGCCGCCATCCTGCGGCAAATCAGCCCCAGTATCGACGAGGCCTCCGCCAGTCTTGGCTACGGCTCCATGCAGACCTTCTTCCAGGTCACCATGCCGGTGATGGTGCCCGGTATCGTGTCGGGGGCAATCCTCAGCTGGATCACCATCATCAACGAGCTGAGTTCTACCCTGATGCTGTACACCGGCAAGACCCAAACCATGACCGTGACCATCTTTCAGGAGATCAGCCGGGGAGGCTACGGTACCGCCTCCGCCCTTTCCACTATTTTGACCATCACCATGGTGGCATCCCTGCTGCTTTTCTTCAAGCTGACCAACTCGGAGGATATCAACCTCTAGCCCTTGTGAGCACTGCGTACACCACTTTACTACTACCTTGCTTTTGCCCGGCAAACAAGCCGAAGGATATAATCCTTCGGCTTGTTTGTTTCTGCTATTTCCATTGCCTTGCCCTTTTACAAAGCTTCTCCCGTCGCCACAATATTGGCCCCCGTTCCCAGAATGTCGGGGACAATCACCTGATACCGGAGCACAGGCTTCGTAACGGAGACTTCTTTGATTAAATCCATGCACTCCATCAGCTTTTCCTGTGGAACAGGCTGATCGGAGCGGACCGGAATCAAAGGCGTATCGGCTCCTTCCACCCTGACGGTGGTGGTGAGAATCCTCACCGGGTGGATAAACTCGTTTTTGGCATAATCTTCCCCCCGGATACACTGGTTCCCCTCCAAAGAGAGGACGGTGTCGTCCTCGCCGCGGACGATAATCTGGCAGCCAATGGGGCAGACAATGCAGGTAATGTGTTTTTCCGTCATTTTCTACACCCCTTTCGCCACATGGACTTCCAGTTTGCCCGCGCTCAAATCGGACATGGATACCTTGATATGTTCCATTTCCCCCGGGTTTACCTTGACGGCGCTTTTCTTCCCCAGTTCCTTCCCGTTGCAGAGCAGTCGGATTCGCACCTTTTCATCCGGGAGCCTGACCCGGAAGTACAGGTCAACCTCCCCTTCTTCCTCTGTAAGGGCGATATGCTGGGGGCAGATATACCGCACATTGTCCCCCGGCTCGCAGGTGACGGTGCCGCCGGACTGTGGCAGCTGACCCATGGCATAGCGGGCGGCCTCCCGCCCGGCCACTTCGCTTTCCCAAGACACATTGTCCACCAGATCGTTGACATGGACCACATTGCCACAGGCAAACAGACAGGGCATCGAGGTCTGCATACTTTGATTGACCACCGGCCCGCCGGTAATGGGGCTCATCTCCACGTGGGCGGTGCGGCTCAGCTCGTTTTCCGGAATCAGCCCCACCGAAAGCAACAGGGTATCGCAGGGATAAAACTCCTCGGTTTCCGGGATGGGCTTTTTGTTTTCATCCACCCGGGCCACATAGACCCCTTCCACCCGCCGGTTGCCCGTCACTCTGGTCACCGTGTGGGAGAGCAGCAGGGGAATGCCGAAATCATCCAGACACTGGACCCGGTTGCGGGTCAGCCCCGCCAAAAAGTCCATGATCTCCACCACTGCTACCACTTGTGCGCCTTCCAGCGTCATCCGCCGGGCCATGATCATGCCGATGTCCCCCGATCCGAGGATGACCACCCGGCGGCCCACCATTTCGTTCTGGCGGTTGATTAGCCTTTGCGCCGCGCCGGCCGTGTAGATGCCTGCCGGACGGGTTCCGGGAATCTGGATGTTGCCTCTGGTTCGCTCCCGGCAGCCCATGGCCAGCACCACGCTTTTGGCCCGAACGGTAGTGATTCCGTATTCTCCGTTGGTGCAGATAACCGTGCCGTCGGGCAGCACCTCCAGCACCATGGAGTTTAAAAGGGCTTTGACTCCCAGCTCCTGGGCCTGCCGGATAAACCGTCCGGCGTATTCCGGTCCGGTCAGCTCTTCATCGTAATAGGAAAGCCCAAATCCAGGATGAATGCACTGCTGCAAAATCCCCCCCAGTGAGCTGTCTCTTTCGATGACGAGGACCTGCCCGGCCCCCTGCTTTTTAGCGGAGACAGCGGCGGCCAATCCCGCCGGGCCTCCCCCAATGACTGCAACGTCACAACTCATCTCATACATTGGCGATTACCCTTTCCCCGCGGACCTTTCCGGTTATCATGTGAGAACCTGTCTGATTTTTGCGAATCTCCTCAGTGGAAACTCCCAGCTCCCGTCCTAAAATCTCGATGACTCTCGGGCCGCAAAAGCCGCCCTGACATCTGCCCATCCCCGCGCGCAGCCGCCGTTTGATGGCGTCCACCGACCGGGCCGGTATGGGGCGGTGAATGGCCTCCACAATCTCCCCCTCGGTGATGGTCTCGCAGCGGCAGATCACCTTTCCGTACAGGGGATTTTCCCGGATGAGGGCATCCTGTTCCTCATAGGTCATCTCGTGGAACCGGGGAATCCCCTTGCGGATGGGGTCAAAGTCGGGATTAAAGTTGACAGGCATGCCAATTTCAATCAGCCTTTGGGCCACATACTTGCCCAGAGAAGCCGAGGCTGTCAGCCCGGTGGAGCGCACCCCGGAGAGATTCACGTAGTTCTTCACGTCGTCATAGGTGTCTACATGAAGCCCCTCGGGATTGCGGTTGGGCCGCAGTCCGCAGTACTGGGTGATGCTGTCCTTGAGGTTTACGTTGGGAATCAGCCGGCGCACATCGGTTTCAATGCTGGCAAGGCCCTCAGACGTGGTGGAGTAATCCTGCTTGTCCTCCAGTTCTTCCGCCGTGGGGCCCACCAGCATGTTCCCGTGAATGGTGGGGCACATCAGCTTGCCCTTGGTCACCTTGGTGGGAATGGGCAGCACAATGTGGTTGACCTTGCAGGTTGTGTTCTTGTCCAGAATGTAGAATTGGCCCTTGCGGGGATTGACGGTGTAGTCGTTCTTCCCCACCATAGCCGCCACGTCGTCGCAGTACAGGCCGGCGGCGTTGACGATATACGTCGCCTGAACCTCTCCCGCTGTTGTCTGAGCCCCCACCACCCTGCCGTTTTCCACCCGGATCCCGGTCACTTGGGTGTTGAGCAAAAAGTGGGCGCCGTTTTGCTGTGCATTTTCCGCGTAGGCCACCACCAAAAGAAAGGGGTCGATGATATTTTCCCGTGGAATGTACAGTCCCGCCTTCACCTCGGGATTTAAATTGGGCTCCATGGCCAGCAGCTGTTCCCCTGTCAGATACTCCACATCGTAAACCCGGTTTTGAAAAGCCTTGGCTTTCAGGGCCGGCAGCTTTTCGAACTGCTCATCGGTAAAAGCCGGAAGGATAGCCCCCACTTTTTGATATGGCACATCCAGCTGCTTGGTCAGCAGCTCGTACATGGGATTGGCAGCCACCACCAGTTGGGATTCCAGAGTTCCCGGTGGAGCGTCGTATCCTGTGTGGATGATGGCGCTGTTGGATTTGGAGGCCTCCCCTCCCACATCTTCGTTTTTATCTACCACCAAAACCTTCAGCCGGTACTTGGTGAGCTCTCTGGCAATTGCACAGCCAACCGCCCCTGCACCAATAACCAGCACATCGGTTTGTAACATGCTTAAAGACCCCTTTCAAAGGATAACGTTGTAAGATCCGGCCGGCCGTGTCTTTGGCAGGCCGGATCGATTTGCACATCAGGTCAGACCGTGACAGCCTCGGCTGTTTCTTTGAATTCTACCCACTTCTTGGAGCGCTCTACCGCCCTGCGCCAATCATGGAGCAGGCTTTCTCGTTGGTCGGCGCTCATGTTGGGCTCAAACCGGCGGCCCAGCTTCCACTTAGAGGTCAGCTCATCCAGACTGGAAAACTCCCCGATTCCCAACGCCGCCAGATAGGCAGCCCCCAACGCCGTTGTCTCGGTAATCACCGGCACATCCACCGGGATTCCCATAATATCCGACTGGAACTGCATGAGGAAGTTGTTGGCCACCATGCCGCCGTCCACCCGCATCACCTGAATGGGAATGCCGGAATCCCGGTTCATCACTTCCAGATTGTCGTTGACCTGATAGGCCACGCTTTCCAGAGTGGCTCTCACCAGCTGCTCCTTGGTGGTTCCACCGGTCAGCCCCACAAT
>CALCSA010000064.1 GCA_937894185.1 uncultured Clostridia bacterium
CTGCAGGTGAACCTTTAGCAGGCGAAACGCCTTCCCTTCCTGTAGGCCACCTCCGTACACATGGGCACCGGAAACAGCCAACGAGGCATGAATGTGAATAAACAGGGGATGTCCGTCGTCTTTGTAAACAGACTTGAGGCTGGGGTCCATCTTGTCTTTTACCATAACCTCTCCGGTAAAGGCAAGAATTTCTCCGGGGCCTTCCACCTCTGTACGGTTCACTTGAGGCGGCAACTCGCGGCATTTGGGAGCTGTCAGGCAAACATCCTGCACAGACCCTACCGCCCCGCTGACATAGGCGGCCTCCCAACCCTGTTCAAGCACGTAATCGCCAATGGCTTTTCGGATATCCTGACCCCGTTCAATCAACAATTCGCAGACTTTATTCATGGGATACCTCCTATTGAACCAGCTTGAGCGCCTGACTGGCGGCAATCAAAATGGGATCGTATACCGGCGCCACCGAAGGAGAGTAGACCAAATCCAGCTCACCCAGCTGTTGCACCGTCATTCCTGCTGCAATGGCAGCAACCAGTACGTTTACCCGCCCTGCTGCGGTGGGGCCGCCCAAGGCCTGAGCCCCCAGAAGCCGACCACCCTTCCGTTCGAACACAAGGGTCATTCGGGTATCAATACCCCCTGGATAGTAGGACGCTCTGTCGCTTTTGACAATGGTGCAGGAAACGGCATCAAAGCCTTCCCGTTTGGCCTGCGCTTCTCCCAATCCTGTGGCGGCCACCGTCAGGTTAAACACCTTGGTGACCAGAGAGCCCAGAACGCCGGGAGAGGTGGCGGGATTGCCGACGATGTTTTCTCCGGCGACTCGCCCTTGCTTGTTGGCAGTTGTGCCCAGAGGCACATAGACCGGCTTTCCTGTCAGGGTGTGGAAGCTGTGGCAACAGTCGCCACAGGCGTAGATGTCGGGATCAGAGGTGCGCTGGTGGGCATCCACCTTGATGGCTCCCTTGGGGCCAAGCTCCAAGCCGCACTGGGCGGCAAGGGAGGTTTCGGGGGATACTCCTATGGACAGCAGCACCAAATCTGCGGAGATTTCCTCTCCATTTGCCAGCTTTACTCCGTGGACAAAGCCGTCGGTTCCCAAAATCTCGGTGGCGCTGGCTCCGGTGTGAACCACCACCCCGTGAGATTCCAGTGCATCCTTCACCATCTGGGAGTTGGATTCCTCCAACATGGGCAGCAGGCGGTTTTCCAGCTCCACCACTTCTACATGGAGCCCGGTTTCCCGCAGCTGTTCCGCCACTTCCAGACCGATGAAGCCTCCGCCAATTACCACCGCCCGCTTGGACTCGCGGACAATGGAGCGGAGCATAATGCCATCTTCTACGGTGCGCAGAGAGTGCACACCCTTGAGATCGTGACCTTGGATGTCCGGCACCAGAGGCTTTGCACCGGTGGCCAGAACCAAAATATCATAGGGAGCCTCGAACACCCGACCATCGGTGAGGCGAACCACCTCGACGCATTTGCGCTCCCGATCAATCTTTTGCACCTCGTGGCGCACGTGGGTGTCAATGCCGCGGCGGGCCAGTTGCTCCACGTTTAGTGTAATCAGGTCCTCGGGCTCGGCAACCAGGCCACCTACAAAATAGGGCAGGCCGCAGGCACCATAGCTTGTGTAGCAGGTCCGCTCGAATACGGTAACGTCAAGCTCCGGATAGCTGCGCTTCGCCTTGGAGGCGGCGCTGAGCCCCGCCGCGGTGCCGCCGATTACCACCAGCCTTTTTGCCATAGGGACATCTTCCTTTCGCAGCGCGGTATCTGGTTGATTATTTTACAGAGTACTTTTCAATAACGCCCATTTCCCGCATCATGGTTTCCAGTGCATCGTAGTGGGGACCGGCATAGTCCTGATAGGGACGGCGCAGATGTCCGCCGGGCAGGCCCAGAATATTCAGTGCCGCTTTAATGACAATGGGGTTGGAAAGACGGTACAGCTCGCTGAGCAAGTCAAACCACTTGAAGTACTCGGAGCGGCACTCCTCAATGATGGTCATATCAGTCCAGGGACGGGAGTACTTGGCAGCTTCTTCGGGGATAATGTTGCCGCCGATGTTGGCGGTTCCGGCGCCGCCCACTGCCAGAGTGGGGATAACAATAGAATACTTAGGGAAATCGCAGCAGAGAATATTAATCTTGTCGCCGCAAGCCCGCTGCACTTTTACCAGCTGGCTGACATTGGGCATGGCCTCTTTGTCTACCACAAAGTTTTCATGCTTGTCTGAGAGCTTTTTAATAGTGTCCGGGTCCACGTTGACGCCCAGACGGGTGGGGTTGTTGTAAATTCCGCAGGGCAGCTTGGTGGCACCCATGCAGGCATCCATATGAGCAAAGACAGAAGCCTGAGGAATCAGCACATAAGGGGGCACGGTAAAGATAACGCCGTCGGCGCCTTCGGCCTCGCAGAATTTTGCAAACTCCACAGAACCTTCGGTGGTGTTGGCTGCACAGCTGAAGAATACGGGAATGCGTCCCTTGGTCATTTTAATGACGTTGCGAACAATTTCCCTCTTTTCTTCAAGATCCAGCAGAGTGGTCTCTCCCGCTGAGCCCAGAACAAACAGCTCGGAGGTACCATATTGAATTTGGCGGTCAATCAGAACTTTAAAGGCGCCAAAATCGATCTTATTGTCGCTGGAAAAGGGGGTCGGCATAGCCACCCAGGAACCGGTCGGTTTGATCATTTTATTCACCTCAACTATAATTGTCGTACAGGTTTCCTTTGCTTTTCGCGCAATATATAGTATAGCAGTGGTTTAAGGCAATGTCTGTTATGTCCGGCCCAATGTATCGGATGATACAAGTAATCAAAAGTAACATCATTTTTTGTCAAAACTGTATTAAACTTAAAAGAGGCAATGGAACCTTCGCTGAAAAAAAAACGAATTTATGATAAGATATAATAAGAAACGATCATTTACAGCCGGGCAGGATGTTTTAAAAAACTAAGGAGGAACCATTTTGGATTTTGGCTATTCTACGCTGACAACCCCCGATTTATATGATGACAGGATAGTCGAGCTGCTGGAGCCGCTCTCTGTCAAGCTTTCGCTGCCCGCCAAATATATTTTTTCCCGCCCCGGCGAGAATCTTGGCTTCATTTATTTTGTGCGAAAAGGCCGTACAAAACACTTTATGGACAACAGCGACGGCCTGAGCAAGATACTCTATACCCTAACCCCGGGCTGGTTTTTTGGCGAAACCCCGTGCTTTCTGGATATCCCCACCGGGTTGTACTCCCAAACCGAGACAGAGACGGTGCTTTTTAAGGTGCCCAACGACGTCATTCAGAGGCTGCTGGTGGAAAACGAACTGTTCCGCCAAAAGCTGCTGCAATGTTCTTGCTACAAGCTTTTGATCCTGCGGTTCGAGGTGGCAAACCTTACCTTTCACTCCTGCAAAAAACGGCTACTCAGGCTGTTTGCCTCCTCGGTAGACACCGAAAACGTCACCGATCCCGGCTGGTATAACCTGAAAATCCGCTACACCCAATCGGAGCTGGGGGAGATTATCGGAGGGGCCAGAGTCACCATCAGCCGCCAGATGAACGAGCTGTGCTGCGAGGGCTACATCCGTATGGTCAACCGCCGGGTGCAAATGAATGCAGAGGAATACCACAAGCTGGTGCATTCCAGCGAGGACGACATGTAATCTGCGATCTGTTCCCTATTCTGGCCTTTTTGTATCATGCGATACGGAAATGTAATCAAATATCTGTTATCCTTAACAATACAAGCACACGCAATTTAAGGCAATACACATCAAATCCGTCTCCTTTGCTTTTCGCGCAAGCAGGGTTCGGGTTTGTTTGTGGGTTGCTTTTTTGCGT
>CALCSA010000065.1 GCA_937894185.1 uncultured Clostridia bacterium
CCCGGTCCAGCACCCGGAGAGGACTGAGGGAATCCAGCAGTCCCGCTCCCGCCGCCAGTCGGTTTTCCAACCGGCGAATCAGCAGCCGCTTACTATTATATAATGCTTTGTAATAAATATCCACCTTTTCTTTGCAGCGGTCCACCATGGCTCCGGGAGATTTAAGGGCGGGATGGGAGGCCATTCGCTCCAACCTCTGCCGGCGGACAGCCATTTGATTGCCTGCCATCTGCCGCAAGTGTTCCTCCAGCCCCCTCACCCGGCGAAGCTGTTCCTGCCGGTCGGGCACCGCCAGCTCGGCGGCGGCGGAAGGGGTGGGAGCCCGGGCGTCGGCGGCAAAATCGCAAAGGGTATAGTCGGTCTCGTGTCCCACAGCGGAGATGACGGGGGTGTGGCAGCGGTGAACCGCCAGCACCAGCTCCTCATCGTTGAAGCTCCACAGTTCCTCGGCGGAGCCTCCTCCCCGGGTCAGTAAAATGACGTCGCAGCCTGCGCTGTCCAAGGCCTCCAATGCTTTTTTTAAAGAAGCGGGAGCATCCTTTCCCTGCACCTGAGCGGAACAGAGCACCAGAGCGCAGAGGGGCCAGCGCCGCTCCACCACGGTGCGGATATCCTGAAGAGCCGCCCCCGATTTGGAAGTAACCACTCCGATTTTGTGAGGAAAAACGGGCAACGGCTTCTTTTTGGCGGGATCAAAGACTCCCAGAGCCGTCAGGCGCTCCTTGCGCTGGGCCAAAGCCACAGCCAGCGCTCCCGCGCCGTCGGGCATCATCTCGGTGACATAGAGCTGATAGGCGCCGTCCCGCTCGTACACCCCCACCGAAGCCCGGGCCAGCACCGCCATGCCTTCGGTGGGTTCAAACTCCAGCAGCCCAGCGTGGCGGCTGAACATCACCGCCTTGACGCTGCCTCCCTCATCGGCCAGCTTAAAATAGCAGTGCCCCGAGGTCCGGTGGCGGACAAGGCCGGCGATCTCCCCTTTGACATAGACGTCCCGCAGGCGGGGGTCTTCTTCCAGCACCGCTTTGACATAGCGGTTGAGCTGGCTGACGGTGATGGTCAGCAAAGCGTCTCCCCTCCTTGACCGGACAGATAGGCCAACAGGGCCATCCCGGCAGCATTGTCGGCGCTCAATGAGGGGGGGGCAAAGCGGACATCGGGCAGATGTGCCTGCAACCGCTCCCGGATAGCGCTGTTGGACATCACCCCGCCGCCAAACACAAAGGGAAGGCCGGGGTGGAGTTCCAGTGCTTTTTGTGCCATTTGCAGCACCGTTTTCCCCACGCTTTCCTGACAGAAGCGGGCCACCACGGCAGGCACTTCTCCTTGTTCAAGCAGGGTGCGGCACTGATTTTCCAGCCCCGAAAGGCAGCAGTTTGCGTCTTTCATCACCGCTTTGGGGCGAATGCTTCCTAGAGCTTGGGCCGCCAGCTTTTCTAGAGCGAGGCCTGCGGGAAAGGCAAGGCCCAGCAGTTTGCCCACCCGGTCGATCACCTGTCCGGCGGCCAGATCCAAGGTGTGGGCCAGCAGCTCAATGTGGAAGGGATGCTCCTGGCCGGGGCGCACCAGCAGGCACTCGGTGGTCCCCCCCGAAAGGTGGACGGCCAAAAAGTGCCGGTTTAACAGCTCCAAGCTGCCGGACCCTAGCAGAACGGCAGCAATATGCCCCGCCTGATGGGAAAAAGTTCGGCAGGGAACCCCAAGGCCGGCGGCCACCGAGCGGGCTGCCAGCTCCCCGGACAGAAAACAGGGCATGTAGGAGCCCTCCACATCCCGGGGGCGGATGGATACTCCAACCCCGCCCAGCTTTCCCCCGGCATGGGGCAAAAGCTGTTCCAACAGGCCGGGCAGCTGCTTAACGTGTAAAAATACCGCATCGCTCTGACGCAGGCCCAACTCCCCTTCCCTCACCGGGAGGGGCAGCTTTTCCTGCCGCAATGTCTCGCCGTCATATAGAGCGGCGGAGGTGGTGTAATTGCTGGTGTCGATTCCAAGGAACCACATCAGTCATTCTCCGCAGGGAGAGCGGACTCGGGGGAAGTTTCTTCTGTGTCTACTCCCATATCCCGGCCATAGCGGCCCAATATGCCGTTGACATAGGCGGCTTCGTCCTCGGTGGCAAACTTTTTGCAAAGCTCCACCGCCTCATTGATGGTGGCCCCCAGAGGGATGTCCTCCATCCGGGTGATCTCGCAAAAGCCAAGACGAAGCACCGACAACGTCACTCGGGAAAGACGGGAAATCTTCCAAGTTTCGGAGTATTGTTCGATGAGAGCATCCAACTCCTGCACTCCGTCGATGGTTTGTTCCACCAGCTCCCGGGCAAAGGGGTCCGGTTCCAGACCTCTGCCGTCCACGGCATTTTTCAGCATGGATTCCAAGTCCTCCCCGTGGAAGGACCACTCAAAAATCAGACAAAATGCAACTTCCCGGGACTGTCTGCGACTGCTTTGTTTCATGTTAACGCCCTCTGATTCCAGATTTCTCCCAACCGCAACAAGAAAGCCTCCAAAAGCTGGGCCATGGAGGCTTCTTTTGGATTGCGTTCAGTTGTCAAGGTTCTTACTCTTCTTCGCCGTCTTCCTCATCTTGGGGGAAAACGATCTTCGCCACATAGATGTTAACCTTGGATACCGCCATCCCCGTCATGGTTTGGACGTTATCCTTTACCGCATTCTGAACAGCGGTGCAAACCTCGTTGATTTTCGCACCGAATTTAAGAGCCAGACCGATATCGATTTCGGCAAAATCGTCGGCCAGCACCACATCCACTGTTTTTTCCCGGCTTTTGAGAAAGGGGCTGTGGCGAAAACCGGGAGAGTGTTGTGCCAGATCCGCCACGCCTTCAATTTCCAGAGCTGCCACGCTGGCAATGGTGGCGATGACCTCCTGAGAGATTTGCAAACTGCCGGTAGGCTGCTTTTCCTTGAAATGCTCCATCGAAAACCTCCTGGGCCAA
>CALCSA010000066.1 GCA_937894185.1 uncultured Clostridia bacterium
TTGCAGAAAAACTCCCCCGCCAGCACTCCATCCCGCATCACCGCGCAGGAGGCCGCCTGGGAGGAAGTGTCCACCGCTAGTATTTTCACGGGTTGTTCACCCCTTTTTGAATTTCAATGTTCCGCTGGTTTTCGCCTTTCCCCGGCTCAATGGCCACCGCGATGTGTTCTTTGGGCAAAAACTCCCGGATATTCTCGCTCCATTCCACCGCCAGAATGCAGTCCCTGCGCCGCAGGTAGTCAAAGTAGCCGGTGGATTCCAGTGAATCCTCCCCTTCCACCCGGTACATATCAAAATGGCAGAGGGTGATATTCTCCCCCGTATACTCGTTGATCAAAGCAAAGGTGGGGCTGCTCACCTCCCGGGGGTCCAGCCCCAGCCCCTCTGCCAGCCCCCGGACAAAAGCGGTTTTTCCGGCTCCCAAGCCGCCATACAGGGCGACGACATCCCCCGGCCGGAGGGTTTGGGCAAATTCTTTGGCCCGCTGCATGGTTTCTGCCGGGCTTTGGGTTTGGTATATCAAAGCAACTTCCTCTTTTTCAAAATCTAGTGAAAATTCTCCCCGGATTTTTGTTCCTGTTTGAGCCGTTACCCAGTGTAGCACCGGAATAGGGGGAAGTCAACGCGGGAAAAGAGCCCCCGATCCTTACAATTTTTCATCGGGGAACGGCCCCTCCCCGTAAGGGCTCAGCCCCGCTGCCATCAGGCCGATGTAAATGGGGGCGAACCGGTCCGAAACGGCAGGAAGAGCTGTTTCCTGCTCCAGCAGCAGCACATCGTAGCCGCTGCCGGCCGGAAGGGACAAGGTAACCGTGGTTCCTTTTCCCTCCTGCGAGTGGATGATCAGTTCCCCGTCATGAGCCTGAGCCATCAGATGGGCGATGGCCAGCCCCAGCCCCGAGCCACCCACAGAAGGGGTATGCTGGTAGACAAAGTAGGGCCGGGTGACGTCGGGCAGCACCCCTTCGGGAATGCCCAGCCCCTTATCGGCAATTTGCAAAAGCACCCTTTGCCCATCGGGAGAAGAGGTGAGGGATACCGTCACTTGGTTGCCCTTTTGGGTGTAATACAGGGCGTTGTGGACAATATTAAAGAAGGCAGCTTCAAAGCGTTCGGGGTCTAACCCGACGTAAAGCTCCTCCTCAGGCAGGTGTAATTCCAGAGAGATTCCCATAAACCCGGCCAGCATCTCTGCCGTTTTTCGGGTGCTTTGCAGGTAAGCGTTGAGATTCATATCCGTGATGTTCAGATCCAGCAGGCCGCTTTGATACCGGGCGTATTCCGTCAGGTTGGTGGCCAGGCGCAGAATGTGGTATCCCCACAACGTCACCTGATTAAAGCTTTCCTGCATCCAGGCGGTGCGCATCAGCTCGGCCTTTTGATAAACGCCGTCCAGAGTGGA
>CALCSA010000067.1 GCA_937894185.1 uncultured Clostridia bacterium
CCGGGCAATCAGCACCATCTGCTTTTCGGCAAGGGTGATCTCCGATACCCGCGCGTTAATATCGATATCTACGCCAAGACGCTCTAGAGTTTCCTTGGCTGTTTTGCGAATTTCCTTCCAGTTGACGACCTGTTTTTTGCCCATCTTGTTGGCCAGGGTGTTGAGCATGATGTTTTCCGCCACCGTCAGGCTGGGCACCAGCGCCACATCCACTTCCTGATACACGATTTCGATTCCCAGATCCTTGGCAGCCTTTGGCGAGCGAATCTCACACTCCTGCCCGTCGATTTCGATTGTTCCGGTATAATGGCTATTGACCCCGGAAAGCACCTTCATCAAGGTGGATTTGCCCGCCCCGTTGGCGCCGATCAGCGCGCGAATCCCGCCGCTTTCCAAATCAAAATCCACATGGGAAAGCGCTTTAACCCCCGGGAACTCAATGGAAATGTCGCGCATGGAAAGCCGCTTGCCGGTTGTTTTTCCCATGTTTTACCTCCCTTCCTGATACCGCCTGTTTGTTTGGCGCCGTCCCCCTTCGGTCCCTTACCGGGCGAAGGGGGACGTGCCCTGTCACACAACGGCCCTGCCGTTTTAGGTTAACTGTTTATTTGCCAACCGCCTCTTTGATTTCCTTCATCCATCCGTACTGGTCAAAGACACCTTCCTCGCTGCCCCATCCGTCCACTACCTGAACGATGTTGGTCATGTTGATGTTTTCGTTGAGGATCTCGGTCAGCACCGACTGGGCATCCAGATTGTAGGTATCGGGGGTTTCTTCGCCGGCAAACTTGGCGGCAATCAGGCGCATGTTGGAAAGTCCGATCAGCTTGGGGTCAACCGCCGCGGTGGAAACCCACACGTCGGGGTTTTTCAGCATCAGGCCGATATCGTCGTTGGAAATATCCACAGACATGATCTTGACGTCGGTGCGTCCCGCATCGTTAAGCGCCTGCAGGCAGCCCTTGGCCAGCTCGTCATAGGAGCCCCAGATAGCGTCTACCGTGCCTTCGGGGAAGCGGGGGAGAACGGCAGCCAGAGCGTCCTGAGTGCCGCCCCGGGCGTTGGAAGCGTCCACCGGGCCAACCAGCGCTACTTCTTCAATCTTGCCTTCCGCCACATAGCGGTCATAGATGGTCTGGCGGCGGTCCAGCGGGGGAATGCCGGGGCCCATCCACGCGCGAATCACCTTGATAGGCTGCTTGCTGGCGTCAAAGTAGGAGACAATGGAGCTTAGAGAAAGCTCGGCCAGCTTAAAGTCCTCCTGAGCGGTGCTGGTCACGCCGGTGAGAATTTCCCCGTTGACGTCGCCGCCCTTATAGGGGACGGAGTCAAAGGTGACCACCTTCATGCCCTTTTCCACAGCGGGAAGGAGGGAGTCGTAGGTGTAGCCGGCCTCACCGTGGGAGAGAATCAGGCCGTCGTAATCCTTCTGGATTACTTGGGCGATGGTCTCCTGACAGCGGACGTTGTCGCCGTCGGTGACAAAGGTGTCCACCACAAAGCCAAGGGCCTGGCCTTCGGAAACGCAGCCTTCCAGAAACTGCTGGGTGTGATCTCCGGCGGCCAGATTGCGGATGACCGCCACCTTAATCTGACCGTCTGCCATTTGATCGGGGAAGTACTTTTGATGGAGCGATGCCACATCGTTGCCGGGGACAGGGGCTGCGGGAGCCGCTTGGGAACTTTTTTCCGGCTGAGCGGCCGCAGGCGAGGGGGAGGCCGGAGCAGGTGTGCCTCCCTGCGAGCACGCTGTCAGAGCAAGCACCATCATGCTGACTAGGAGAATTGACAATACCTTTTTCATCGGATTACCTCCATTTTCATCTTTGGTTTTATT
>CALCSA010000068.1 GCA_937894185.1 uncultured Clostridia bacterium
CTCTGGCGTGTTTTGCCTCCTTTTGCACGAGCAAAAGGAGGGGCCCCGCCCCGGCCTGAGTGGCGAGCTGGCACTGCGATGCTCCCCACGGTAAGAAGAGTCGCTTTTGGGCTATTATACCATAAAACAGGCCGGGAAAGGTATTTTTTCGCCATGGGCACATTTTTTTGGTAAAGCCATTGTGGATTCACTTTGATTTAACAATTTTTTCAGTAATTTTTGGTATGATAAGAGCGGCAAAGTGCTCTCTGCTCCAAGAGGCGCTCTGTTGCGCCGGAACCCAGCGGTTCCGAACAGCTTGTTTGGAAAGAGGCGAACTATGATTGAAGTAAAAGAGCTCACCAAGCGCTACGGAGTCAAATACGCCGTGGAGGACGTGAGCTTTTCGGTGGGAGAAGGCGAGGTTCTGGGTCTTTTGGGACCCAACGGAGCCGGAAAATCCACCATCATGAACATCATCACCGGGTATCTGTCCGCCACAGCCGGCACCGTAACCGTGGGGGGCTATGATATTCTGGAGCATCCCGCCAAGGCCAAGTCCCACATTGGCTATCTGCCGGAGCAGCCCCCCCTCTATCTGGATATGACGGTAGAGGAATACCTGAACTTTTCCTTTCAGCTCAAGAAGCTCCGGCTTAATAAGGGGGAACACACCACAGAAGTCTGCCAAAAGGTGGGGATTGAGGAGGTCAGGGGCCGGAGAATCGGCAACCTGTCCCGGGGATACCGGCAGCGGGTAGGCCTTGCGCAGGCTCTGTTAGGAAGCCCCCCCGTCCTGATTCTGGACGAGCCCACCGTGGGATTGGACCCTCTCCAAATCACCGATATCCGCAACCTCATCAAGGATTTGGGCAGGCAGCACACCATCATCCTGTCCTCCCACATCCTCCCCGAGGTGCAGGCGGTTTGTCCCCGGGTGGTCATGATTCATCAGGGGCATATCATTGCCGACGGCTCCCCCCACAGTCTGGCCAGCTCTATGTCGGAGGGCCGCCGCCTGTACGCTCGGATCGATGGGCCCAAAGAGCAGGTCCGCTCCCTGTTGCAGCAGATTTCCGGTGTGGAGGGAGTGGAGGAGCTTGGCCCCCGGGAGGGCGCTTTTGAGTGGGCCATTCTCCCCAAAGAAGGAGCCGACGTCCGGCGTCCCCTCTTTTTCGCCCTGTCCCGGAAGCGCTGGCCCCTGCTTTTTTTGCAGGATAACGAGATGTCCTTGGAGGAAGTGTTTCTGGCCCTCACCGCCCGGGCGGAGGAGCAGGCCCGTCTGGCCGCCGAGGAGGAACCGCCGGGCGAGGACTTGGAAGATGAATCCCCCCAAGCAGAGGAGGAGAGTCTATGAAAGCGGTGTTGCGCCGGGAGCTTTCCGCCTACTTTCACTCCCCCATCGGATATGTATTTCTGGCGGTGTTCTACTTTTTTTCCGGGTACTTTTTTACCTTTACCTGCCTGCGGAGTATGAACGCCAGTTTAAGCGGTGTCTTTGCCGGACTGTTCAGCATTCTGCTGTTTCTGGTGCCCATCCTCACCATGCGGCTGATGAGCGAGGAGCTGCGGAGCAAGACCGACCAGCTTCTGCTCACCTCCCCCCTTTCCCTCACCGGCATGGTGCTGGGCAAGTATCTGGCCGCTTTGCTGGTCTATTTGCTGGGAATTTCCATTACACTGGTCTACGCGCTGGTAATCTCCACCATGGCCTCCCCCCATTGGCCGGTGGTACTGAGCTGCTTTTTGGGCGTTTTGCTGCTGGGCATGGCCATGATCGCCATCGGTATGTTCATCTCCTCCCTCACCCAAAATCAGGTGATTGCCGCGGTGGGCGGATTTGCCGTCGCCCTCTTCCTCATTCTCATCGACGGCTTGGGTTTCTACCTCACCAACGAGACTCTGGTGGCTCTGGTGATGTCCCTTTCCTTCTACCAGCGGTTCCAAAGCTTTGCGCTGGGGATTTTAAGCCTTTCGGGAGTGGGATTCTTCTTGGGAGTTACCGCCATCTTTATCTTCCTCACTGTCCGGGTATTTGAGAAAAGGCGGTGGAGCTGATGAAACTCAACCCAAGAAAACTGCGTCAGGGGAGCATGGCCACCGCCATCACCATCGCAGTGGTGGTGATTCTAGTTTTGCTGATGCTCCTGCTGGATGTTTTGGATAACCAGTTCCAGCTCCGGACCGACCTGACGGAAAACAAAGCCTTTGAACTAAGCGAATCCACCCGGGATTTTTTGGCGGAACTGAACCGGGATGTCACCCTGTATGTCCTGACTCCCGAACAGAACCTGACAGCAGGGGATGTCTATTACCTCCAGGCCAACGAGGTGCTCCACCGCTACGCCGCCTCCCCCCGCATCCATCTGGAGTTTGTAGATCTGACCCGCTCCCCCCAATTTCAGGCCAAGTACAGCCAGTATCAACTCAACAGCCAAACCATTTTGCTGGAAAGTCAGGGGCGAACCACCACCGTCAATCTGGCCGATTTGTTCAACATTGAATCGGACCAGCTGTGGGGAGAGCAGTACATCGTCTCCTCCAAGGCGGAACAGGTGATGACCAGCGCCCTCATGGGCCTGACGGTGGAAAACCCCATCACCGCCGTGATTACGGAAGGCTTTGGCGAAGGCGGAACCGATGCTCTACACGCCTTGCTGAATGCCAACCACTATCGGGTGATCCAGCAGAACCTGCTGTTGGAGGAGATTGACCCTTCCGCCGATCTGGTGATCATCAGCAGCCCCATGCGGGACTACAGCGGGGAAGCGTTGCGCAAGCTGGACGCTTTTTTGGATAACGGGGGAGCACAGGGCAAAACCCTCTTCTATCTTGCCGATGTCCTCCAGCCCGAAACCCCCGAGCTGGATGCCTTTCTGGCCGACTGGGGCATTGAAGTACAGCCCGGCGTCATTTGGGAAACGGACCCTTCCAAACTGGTGACCAACAGCAACTACTGGTCCATCGTCCAATATACCGAAACCCTGTACGCCGCCGATGCTCTGCGGGGCGGACTGTTCACTCTGATGCCCGAAGCACGGCCCCTCACTCTGTTGTGGGAGCAACAGGGCAACCTTGAGGTAACCCAGCCTCTGATCTTCACCGAGACCACCCGCATCCATCCGGTGGAGGAAAGCGCGTCCGCCCAGTGGTCGGCGGAAACGGCACAGGCAGGGCCTTTTGCAGCCTTGGCGGTGGCTACCCGCAGCACCGGGAACGCCGGGGAGGAGCGCTACTCCCACGTGGTGGTGGCCGCCTCCAGCCTGATGGTGGAACCCACCATTCTGGAAAATCCCTACGTGGGCAACAGCGAATTTTTGCTGGGGCTTCTCTCCCGCCTCACCGGGCAGGAGCCGGGAATCACCCTTGCTCCCAAAACCATCGGGCTGCAGTATCTGCCGGTATCGGAGCTTCAGATGAGCCTGTTTGGCAGCCTTTTCACCGCCCTGCTACCCCTTCTGGTGCTGGCGGTGGGAGCGGGCATCTTCCTCCACCGCAGGCATCTGTAGAGCCGATCAAGGCTTTTGAGGAAGCTGACCCGTAAATCATTCGACGGTACCGGCAGGCCCGGCGCCGTCCATCCTAAAAGGGAGAACCTGTTGCAACTGAAAAAAAACGCAATCATACTGGGAAGCCTGCTGGCGGTGGCTTTGGGACTGATCGCCGCCTTGTTGGTGGTGCGCTCCCAGCCTGCCCCCCCCACCGGAGCCTCCTCCCAGTCCGGGGCAAACGTCCTCGTCTACCAGACCCAAGGGGCGGTTTCCAGCCTAAACATCACCTTGGACCAGCGGGATTCCTACACTCTTTCCAGCCTATCCTCGGAAAAAGACTGGGTACAGAACGCGTCCCTGTCGGATTGCGACGGGCAGTTGGTCAACCAAAGCCGGGTGGCCGGGGTGCTCAATGCCTCCCGCAGCCTGTACGCTCTGGAGCTTTTGCTGGAATCTCCGGGGGACTACCGGCCCTTTGGCCTGACCCAGC